>JAJFJJ010000079.1 GCA_021774195.1 Nitrosomonas sp.
GCCACGTGCCAATCTGATTATGACCATATATTAACCTATAATTACAAGGAGTCTGAATTCAAAGAACCCTAAATTTTACAGCAATCTGTATGGGGCTGACAAGTGATAAAATACAAGTTTGGTTTGAATGCTTTTGAAAAGTGGCGCATCGTGTATGAGGGATTATGCGACTGATATGGCCTACTTATAGTTTATGGTGAACAATATTAAGAAATCATCCGAAAAATTATCTGAGTTTATTTACAAAGAAACAAATCGTTGTGTATCGTGCGGTCTTTGTGTGCCGCATTGCCCGACGTATCGTTTATTAGCGTCAGAAGCAGATTCTCCACGTGGACGTATTGCCATGATGAGTGGTGTTGCTCAGGGGAAAATTACGTTGAACAAACGTTTTATTCTGCATATGGATCGTTGCTTAACCTGTCGGGCATGCGAATCAGTTTGCCCGAATAATGTTTCTTATGGACAATTAATTGATCATACACGTCATTTGATTGTTCAATCGGAACACAAAAAAAAATCAATATTGCGTAGGTTTTTAGAGAGGCAGCTGGCTTTTAAACCGTGGTGTTTTAATCGAATGCGTGGCTGGTTTAACTTTCTTCAGAGGAAGGGTCTGTTTTTGTGGCTATTTAAGTCGGGGTCATTTGAAAAAACAGGCCTGATTGAGCAATTGGCTAAGCTTCCCCCTAGCTCATTTCCTTATGTGCCCGAGAAGAATAAGTCGAAGACAAAACCTGCTTTATGGCAAACGGTTTATCCGGCAGAAGGAAACAAGCGTGGAGAGGTTGGTTTATTTTTGGGGTGTGTGGCCCGGTTAACCGATGTTGAAACACTCAATGCCAGTATTTTTGTTTTGAATCGTTTGGGCTATACCGTACATGTGCCGTCTAGTCAGGTATGTTGTGGGGCGGTCCATCAGCATAGTGGTGAACCGGATATAGCGTTTGAATTGAGTCGGCAAAACGAAAGTGCTTTTACTGGTTTGGATGCAATCATAGCTACCGCATCAGGATGCGGCGTACAACTAAATGAAAATAGTCAGTCGTTATCGCCTGTGGTGGATATCAGTAAATTTCTAAATATGGCGGGTGGATGGGAAGCCGTGAATATTTCTCCTTTGCCGTATAAGGTAGCTGTTCATGAGCCGTGTACCTTGCGTAATATGTTGAAAGACCATGCTTACCCGTACCAGTTGATTGAGCGTATTCCTGATATACAAATGATTCCATTGGCAGGAAACGATCAATGCTGTGGTGCGGCCGGAACTTATTTTATGGATCAAACTGAGTTAGCAAGAAAATTGCGAGATGCTAAAATTACTGCAGTAATGGAGGATGATGCGATTCGGTATCTGGTGACATCGAATGTGGGTTGTGCGATGCATATTACAACCGGGTTGCATGGTATGGCCGATAAGGTGGAAGTTATGCATCCGGTGACGTTACTCGCGAGGCAAATGGGTTTACAATGATGAAAATTGAGTTTCTTGTATGAGTAACTGTTCAGCTCACCCCTAGAATTCACCATTTCTGTGTTACAAAATGATCATTTACACGTGTAAACTCACATTTTGTGCCTTGAACTGATGAATTCTAGGGGCAATCAGAATAGTTACTTGTATGAGTGGTTTGAATTAAATTTATAACAATAGGGAGGCTGTTGAGACAAAGAGATTGTTTTATTTGGATGGTTTTTTTGTGGATACGGAATAAATTTTATGGTCAATATAGATAAACTCATCATTGGTTTTGATAGCGCGTTACGGACATTGCTTACCCCAGCACAAACATTACGTCCCGTGCCGGGAAATGATCTGCCTGAGAATGAAATGACAGAAGCAGAGAAGCAACTATCAGTTGCGTTGATGCGCGTCAATCATGTCGGTGAGGTCTGCGCGCAAGCGTTATATCAAGGACAAGGTCTAACAGCCCGTAACGAAGCGGTGCAACAAACTTTGATGCAGGCGGCGCGTGAAGAGACGGAGCATTTGGCTTGGACAGAGCGACGTATCGCAGCATTAGGTGGACGTAAAAGCTTTCTGAACCCGCTTTGGTATGGCAGTTCGTTTGCAATCGGTATGTTTGCCGGTGCATTGGGTGATAAATGGAATTTAGGTTTTCTTGCTGAGACCGAGCAACAAGTCGGCGCACATTTGGCCAGTCACTTGCTAAGATTGCCGGAGCACGATGAAAAGAGTCGTGCCATCGTGTCACAAATGAGGATTGATGAGGCCAGTCATGCGACCATGGCTTTATCTTACGGCGGTGCCGAATTGCCTTCAGTCGTTAAGACGACCATGAAACTGGGGTCTAAAGTGATGACCCGGACAGCATACTGGGTTTGATTTTTGAAATCCAACCCCCATTGATATAGTGTGCAAATAACCACTTAATTTCACTATGCAAAATATTAATTTGACACACCATTTTTTGATCGCTATGCCATCAATGGTCGATTCAGTTTTTTCTAAGACGTTGACCTATATTTGTGAACATAATGAACAAGGTGCCCTGGGGCTGGTGATTAACCGGCCAACAGACTTAACCTTGGAAAAGCTGTTCCAACAATTGGACATTCCGCAAAGAGAGGATCAAAGGGACAGTGTGTCCGTGCTTTTTGGTGGGCCGGTTCAGTTGGATTGCGGATTTGTTTTGCACCAGCCTGTTGGGCAATGGCAATCAACTTTAGCGGTTAATCAGGAAGTTGGTTTAACCACCTCGCTGGACATTCTCAAGGCAATTGCTAGTTCGGAAGGACCGGACCAGGCGATTGTAGCGTTGGGCTATGCAGGCTGGGAGGCAGGCCAAATTGAACAGGAGATGGCACAAAATGCATGGCTATCGGTGCCAGCTTCTCTGGATGTGATTTTTGAATTATCGTCGGAAGAAAAATTACCTGCTGCAATGCAATTGTTGGGCGTGAATTTTTCAAACTTGTCGAATGAGGTTGGGCACGCTTAGGGCGTAGGTTAATTGTTTATGGCAGATGAATTGGTTCGAACGGTAATTGCGCCAAATGTACAGCAACCACCAGAATCATTATCTGAAGGTACAGTACTGGCCTTTGATTTTGGAACCAAGCGAATTGGCGTGGCTGTCGGAAATCATCTAGTAGGTATGGCGAATCCCTTAGTCACTATTGACAGCGAAGAGAATATAAAACGTTTTGCAATCATCGAACAGTTGATAGAAACTTGGCAGCCGACTCTTCTGGTGGTAGGTCTTCCCACTCATGCGGACGGTACCCCGCATGAACTAACACATTTGAGCCAACGGTTTGCCAGGCGTTTAGCGGGCCGCTTCAATATGAAAGTGATTTTAAAAGACGAACGATATACCTCCGAAACAGCTCGTGTTGCTTTGCGCGAAGCCGGTGTGACAGGAAAAAAACAGAAGCCGCTATTGGATCAGATAGCGGCACAACAAATACTCCAATCCTATTTTGATGAACAGCAAATTACCTGACGCTGAAGCGTTACTGGATCACCTGGTTAAAAGTATTCAACAGGACTTGGATAAAGACTATGCGCTTGTCGGGATACGAACGGGCGGCGTTTGGTTGGCCGAACGGTTGTACCAGAAGCTGGCAATAACAAAGCCTTTAGGGATTCTGGACGTGTCCTTTTATCGAGATGACTTTGATAAAGTTGGCCTACGTGCACAAATTAAACGTTCGGAAATCCCTTTTGATGTAAATGATGCTCATATCTTATTGGTTGATGATGTATTACAAACGGGCCGCACTACCCGGGCAGCGATTAATGAATTATTTGATTATGGTCGTCCGGCGTCTATTAGTCTGGCAACTTTGATCGATAGGGACGGCAGGGAATTACCGATTGCAGCGCAATATGTTGGCGCAAAACTTGTTTTGCCGTCACAGCAGAAAGTGGCATTAAAATGTGCTGCTGACGGGAAGCTAAGCTTAAGGGTTTGTGACAAGAGTCAAACAAATGATTAACAGAAATCCACAACTCAATAAAAACAGGGTGCTGCAGCATTTGCTCACCACCGAGGGTTTGCCAGCCGCTATTTTATTGAAGATATTAGACACAGCGGAATCGTTTGTGGGAGTGACTGAGCGTGATGTCAAGAAAGTACCTTTGTTACGAGGAAAATCAATTGTTAATTTATTCTTCGAGCCCAGTACACGGACACGAACGACATTTGAAATTGCGGCTAAACGTCTGTCGGCAGATGTGATTAATTTGAATATTGCTGTTTCGGCTCAAACAAAGGGTGAGACATTGCTGGATACGGTAGATAATCTATCCGCGATGAATGCGGATATGTTTGTCGTGCGGCATGCGCAAAGTGGCGCAGCGCATTTGATTGCAAATCATGTTCAATCAGATATCCATGTGATTAATGCCGGAGATGGCCGGCATGCACACCCTACTCAGGCGTTGCTGGATATGTTTACCATCCGTCGGTATAAGCGTGAGTTTCACAATCTGCGTGTCGCGATTGTTGGTGATATCTTGCATTCCAGGGTGGCTCGCTCACAGATCCATGCTTTAACCACGCTAGGTGTACCGGAAGTCCGTGTAATTGCGCCAAAAACCCTGCTGCCAAGTATGGTGGAGCGTTTGGGCGTGCATGTCTATCATGACATGTCTGCCGGGTTGAAAGATGTCGATGTTTTGATGATGCTGCGCTTGCAAAATGAGCGTATGCAGACAGCCAGCTTACCAAGCTCAGAGGAGTACTTCAAATACTACGGTTTGACACCCGATAAATTATCATTGGCTCGACCCGATGCTATCGTTATGCATCCAGGGCCGATGAATCGTGGTGTGGAAATCGACTCTGTGGTTGCTGATGGCAAACAGTCGGTAATTTTGCCGCAAGTGACTTTTGGTATTGCTGTACGTATGGCGGTAATGTCTATTTTGGCCGGTAATCAAGTATAGGTCGTCTATGATGAAAATTCATATTAAAAATGGGCGTTTGGTTGATCCTAAAAATGGGATTGATGCGGAGCAGGATGTCTATATTGCAGCTGGAAAAATTGTTGCGATTGATGTGGCGCCAGATGGTTTTCAGGCCAATCAGGTGATTGATGCGACATCTTTTGTTGTCTGTCCCGGTTTGGTTGATTTGTCAGTACGTTTGCGTGAGCCAGGCTTGGAGTATAAAGCCACACTGGAATCCGAGATGAATGCCGCCGTTGCTGGCGGTGTGACCAGTTTTGCTTGTCCACCTGATACTGATCCGCCGTTGGACGAGCCAGGGTTAGTAGAAATGCTCAAGCATCGCGCAAGAAATTTGCATCAAGCGCATGTGTATCCGGTTGGCGCATTAACACAAGGCTTGCAGGGTAAACGTTTGACTGAAATGGCGGAACTGAAGGATGCGGGATGTGTGGTGTTTGGACAGCCTGATGGAACGCTTTCAGACTTGCGAGTTTTAATGCAGGCGATGCGCTATGCCTCCACCTTTGATTTTGCCGTGTGGTTAAGGCCGCAAGAAAACAGTCTGACCAATAATGGGGTCGCGCATGATGGAGAGGTTGCGACCCGCTTGGGCTTGCCGCCGATACCAGTTTGTGCTGAAACGGTTGCACTATCCAATATTATTTTATTGGCGAAAGAAACCGGAGTGAAGGTGCATGTATGCCGAGTATCCAGTGCGGAGGGTATTATGATGATTCGCGCAGCCAAGCAACAGGGCTTGCCGATTACCTGTGATGTGACCATCAATCATATTCATTTATCCGATATGGATATTGGCTTCTTTGATTCAAATTGTCATATGATGCCGCCATTACGTAGTTCTAAAGATCGTGAGGCGCTACGGGGAGGGGTATTGGATGGTACGATTGATGCTATTTGTTCAGATCATGCTCCCGTTGATGAAGATGCGAAGTTGTTGCCTTTTGAGCAGGCGGAAATTGGTGCGACAGGTGTGGAATTATTGTTGCCTTTAACCCTCAAATGGGGGGTGGAAATAAACGCGCCGCTAATTAAAACGTTATCAAAGATCACTGATGCGTCGGCAAAAATACTGGGCGTGGATGCAGGTCATCTGTCGGTAGGTGCTGCTGCCGATATTTGTATTTTTGACCCCGATCAGTATTGGCAGGTTCTCTCCACAGCGCTACTGAGTCAGGGTAAAAACACGCCGTTTTTAGGTATGGAATTGCCCGGAGAAATTAAATATACCATTGTTAATGGTCAGGTTGTCTATGACCAGTGTGAATAATTCCTTATAACTGTTCTGATTGCCCCTAGAATTCACCATTTCTGCGTTACAAAATGATCATTTACACGTGTAAACTCACATTTTGTGCCTTGAACTGATGAATTCTAGAGGCAATCAGAACAGTTATTGCGATACACAGAATCGTTACAATTCCTTTTAATACTTTTTTGAAAATATATGTCAAATCCACTACTTAATTTTTCTAGTCTGCCGCTTTTTGCGGAAATAAAAAATGAACACATCACTCCGGCAGTCGAAGCATTGTTGGATGAGAACCGCACAATTATCGAGAAGATTCGTAATAATGACGAGACGCCAACTTGGCAAACTTTTGTACAGCCGATGGTGGATGCGACTGAGCGGTTGTCTCGAGCCTGGGGGCAAGTATCGCATTTGAATGCGGTCATGAATAGTCCTGAACTGCGAGAAATTTATAATGCGAATTTGCCGCATATTACGCAGTTTTATGCAGAAATTTCTCAGGATCAACAATTGTTTGAGCGATTCAAGCAACTGAGAAATAGTGTTGAATTTGAGGGGTTAAGTGCAGCACGGAAAAAAATTATAGAAAATGAATTAAGGGATTTTCGTTTGGGTGGTGCAGAATTATCTGCGGATAAGAAGCAACGCTTCCTGAAGATTCAGGAATCATTATCTAAGTTGTCGTCAACATTTAGCGATAATCTATTGGATGCAACCAATCATTTCACCTTGTTGATTAATCATGCTGAGGAAGTCGCCGGTATTCCGTCGGATGTTTTGCAAACGGCGAAAGAACTAGCTGAAAAAGATGGTAAGACGGGGTGGCAATTTACTTTGCACATGCCGTCCTATTTGCCGGTCATGCAATATGCCGATAACCGTCGTTTACGCGAACAGATGTACCATGCTTTTGCTACCCGTGCGAGTGAGATAGACAGTCAAAATGGTTCGGGTGATTGGGATAACATGCCGCTTATCAATGAGATTCTTGAATTGCGTCAGGAAGCAGCTGAAATGTTGGGGTATAACAATTATGCTGAAGTTTCTCTGGCACCTAAAATGGCGGATTCACCTCAACAAGTATTGGACTTTCTAAATGAATTGGCTGGTAAAGCAAAGCCATTTGCTGAAAAAGACTTGCAGGAATTGAAACGGTTTGCGGCAGAAACATTAGACTTGCCTGAATTGGCGGCGTGGGATCTGGCCTATGTGAGTGAAAAATTACGTCAACAGCAGTATTCATTTTCCGATCAAGAAGTAAAGCAATATTTTCCTGAAGACAAAGTGCTGCCAGGAATGTTTAAGCTGGTGGAAAATCTTTATGGTATTTCAATTACCCCGGTAGATACTTCGAAAGAGGTTCAATGCTGGCACCCCGATGTAAAATTTTTCGATATTAAAGATGCTAACGGTCAATTAATTGGCCAGTTCTACCTTGATTTATATGCACGAGCAGCTAAACGTGGCGGTGGCTGGATGGATGATGCCATAACACGTCGTCGGTTGGAAAAAATAGCTGATAATTCAATACAAACGCCGGTGGCCTATTTAACCTGTAATTTTTCAGGCCCGGTTAATGTTGATGGCAAGCCACGTCCCGCATTGTTTACCCATAATGAAGTGATTGTATTGTTTCATGAATTTGGTCATGGCTTGCATCATTTGATGACCCAAGTGGATGATTTGGGCGTATCCGGCATTAATGGTGTTGAATGGGACGCAGTGGAATTGCCTAGTCAATTTATGGAAAACTTCTGTTGGGAATGGGATGTTGTACAAGGTATGACACAACATATCGAGACGGGTGAGTCATTGCCAAAAGCCTTGTTCGATAAAATGTTGGCCGCCAAAAATTTTCAAAGTGGTATGCAAATGCTACGGCAGATTGAATTCTCCTTATTTGACATGCGTTTACATTTTGATTTTAGTCCGCACGGCGATCAAACTGTTTTGCAGTTGCTCAACGAGGTTCGTGAAGCCGTTGCGGTAGTTACGCCGCCAGCTTTTAACCGTTTTCCCAATAGTTTCGCGCATATCTTTGCGGGCGGCTATGCGGCTGGTTATTACAGCTATAAATGGGCGGAAGTGTTGTCCGCAGATGCTTATAGTATGTTCGAAGAAACTGCTGCCGATGGAGTTGTAAACGCGGCAACCGGTGCGCGTTTTCTGGCTGAAGTTTTGGCAAAAGGTGGTAGTCGCTCTGCACTGGAATCTTTTGTCGCGTTTCGTGGACGTGAACCAGAACTGGAAGCGTTACTGAAACATAATGGAATGGCCGTGTGTTGAGAATGATCAGTGGGGGAGCGACAAAGCTCCACCACTTTTGCTTTATTGCGTAAATGCCCATAACTGAGTTGTTAGGCATGTTTAGACGCTTGAACCCAATCTAATACCGCAATATAGTCTATTTTTCCAGTCGCTAATAAGGGTATTTGGTTGGTGACTAGAATTATTCTAGGCAGACTTAATTCGCTAATGCCGTGTTTCTTAATATAGGCCATCAACGCTTCCCGGTTGGCTTCGGGTTGCGTTGTAACTAATACAATTTGTTCGCCTTTTTGGGTGTCGGGGATTTGTATGGCGGCATGCATGTGGTCAGGCCAGAGTTCATGGGTGTAATCTTCAACGGTTGTTAATGAGACCATTTCCCCGCCGATTTTAGCGAAGCGTTTAGTGCGACCTTTGATGGTAAGGTAGCCCATGTTGTCAATGGTCAGAATGTCCCCGGTGTCGTACCAATCATTCTCCAACGGTTGTATTTCTAATGGTTTGTCCGACAGATAATAACCTTTCATAATATTGGGGCCTTTGACAAACAATCTGCCGCCTTCTTCGATGCCGGGTACCGGTTCTAGTCGATACGAAATGCCGGGTACTAGACGGCCTACTGTGCCGGTTTTAGTGTGCATGGGTGTGTTTAGGCTGAGAATCGGTGCGGTTTCAGTTGCACCATAACCTTCCAAAATACGCACACCAAATTTCTCGGTCCATTGGTTGCGTGTTTCATCGCGTAATTTTTCAGCGCCAGCAAAAACATAGCGCACACTTTGGAAATCATAAGGGTTAGCAAAGCGAGCGTAGCCGCTTAAAAAAGTATCTGTGCCGAACAATAATGTGGCATTGGTATCGTAGACCAGCTCTGGAATAATGCGGTAGTGGAGTGGCGATGGATAGAAAAAAGTTCTGATGCCGGACAAGATGGGTAGCAGTGAGCCACTGGATAAACCAAAGGAGTGGAAAGTGGGTAACGTGTTAAAGACGATATCACTCGGGCCAAAATCAATTCGTGAAGACACTTGATAGCGATTGGCCTGGATGTTGCTATGACTGAGTGCAACGCCTTTTGGCGTGCCTTCTGAACCGGAAGTAAATAAGACAACAGCGGTTGAGTTTGGATTGTTATTTTTATTAACCAATCTGTAATAGGTACGTGGCATGAAGCTGATAAACAGGCCTTTTATTTTTTCCCATAATGCGATTTTTTCCGCTAAATCTTCTAAGTAATGAATGGTCACCTGTTGGGTTTTCAACGCTTTAATGATCGGCGCTAGTTTGCCGACAGCGATGAATCTTTTCGACGTGATGACTTGACGAATACCGGCAATCCGGCATGAAGACAGGATGTTTTTCTCACTGGTCGAATAATTGAGCATGGCCGGAACCCGGCCGAATGCTTGCAAAGCAAAGAAACAAACCAGTGTGTTGACCATATTAGGTAAGAGAATGCCGACATTTTCTGCCGTTTGTGTTTGTTTTTTTAATACGGTTCCCAGAATGAAACTGCGTGTAATGAATTGCGTATAAGTTAAAGGTTTGCGTTCAATATCTTCAGCGATAACATGTTGACTGCCATGTGTCGTTTTAGCGTCCAGTAGGGATTGAAACAAGGTTTGATGTAAATTGTTGCTCCGAAACATCATGTGGGTCATGATATCGTAGAGCTTGATTCCTGCAAGATGGCGACGTTCTTTTCCTTTAATCTGCTGAGGAATAACAAATTGAACGGGCGGCATGATGGTCAATGTTATTTTTGGAAAGAGATGAATGCGAACCTTGCCGCGTAATTTGGAAAACGGGGTGTATTGAGCGCCAGATATAATGATTGATAATACTTGAGCGCCAGATTTCTCGGCAATGACGGCAGGGCCCTCGTAGATTTTCATTAACGAACCGGTAACCGTTAGACGGCCTTCTGGGAAGATAACCGTCTTATGGCCTTTTTTAACACGATCGATGAGTAATCGTGTTGACATGGGGCTGGTTTGATCTAAGGCAATGGTGTCGGTAAGAAACAAGAAAGGATGGATCCACCAGCGTTTTGCAATTCGGGTGTTGATCGCAAAGCCGACCCGGCCGGGGAGGCATACGCCGATCAATAACGCGTCAAGAAATGATAAATGATTGGCGACGATAATCGATCTGTCACCTAATTTATGATAGTTTTCAAGCCCTCTTACTTCAAGGCGGTAGAGTATCCGAAAAAGCCACCATAAGATTGCTTTGACTAAAGGTTCCGGTAGTAAGCTGGAAATGTAAATCGCCATGAGACCGTTTAACAAGGCAATGGTTAGAAAAATTTCAGTCACTGCAAAATCATGAGCGAGCATCATGCTGATACTAATTGCCGAAACCACCATGAAGAAGGCATTCATGATGTTATTGCCAGCAATCGTTCGGGAGCGGTAAGAGGCTTCGGTACGGTCCTGGATAATGGCGTACAACGGTACGATATAGATACCACCACAGATCGCGATACCGAGTAAATCAATTAACACACGCCAGTTAGCAAATGATTCAAGAAATACCGCGATACCAATTAACGCATGACCATTTCCCGAGACAATTTGCGTGCTGGCAAAAAATAGGTCAATAGTGAAAATTGTCATACCCAAAATACCAAACGGCACATAGGTGGCAGCAACAGTGCCCTTGAGTAAACGGTTGCACAGTAATGACCCGATTCCGATTCCGATTGAAAATATTGCTAAGAATAGCGTGACAACTTGTTCATTCCCGCCAATAGTTTCTTTGCCGAAAGTCGGAAACTGCGATAAGAACGTGGCGCCAAATAGCCAGAACCAGGAGATGCCTAATATTGCACGGAAGATAATGGGGTCTTGTTTTATATGTTGAATGATGCGCTGTGTTTCTGTGAAAAAGTTGTAATTGACTTTAATCGTGGGGTCTGCAGCCTGTGTGGAAGGAATCAACAAACTGCTGAGCCAACCGGCAATGGCAATTGAGATGGTCAAAGCGGAGATGATCAGCGCACCGTTTTCTGCCAGTATTAATAAGCCGCCACAAATGGTGCCGAGCAGAATGGAGACAAAGGTGCCGGTGCCGATCAACGCATTACCGCCGATCAATTCATTTTCTTCTAATTGATCCGGCAAAATCCCGTATTTCAGCGGCCCGAAAAAAGCGGATTGGGTGCCCATTAAAAACAAGATCAGCATCAACAGATTGACTTGCTGTAAGTAAAAACCGGTTGCAGCGCCGACCATTAGAACAATCTCAACAAGTTTGATGATTCGGATCAGTTTCGATTTGTCATGTTTGTCTGCCAATTGCCCGGCTGTGGCTGAGAACAAAAAGAATGGCAAAATAAAAATTCCTGCCGCCATGGTGACCATAATTGCCGGACTGAGTGTGGATTGCTCGGCGACGGTATAGGTAATGAGAATGACCAGCGCATTTTTGAATACATTGTCATTAAAGGCGCCCAGAAACTGGGTTACAAATAAGGGCAGAAAGCGTTTGGTCTTAAGTAAGTGCCACTGGTTTGGGTGCATGGTTTGTCGGTATGGTGAGTATGCGAATCAATCGGCTGAAGGCGTGTCGATATTCGCCTCAATGGTTGGTGAAAAGTTTCCCGTGTTGTGAAATTGTAACTTACAAGGTGTGTTTTTATCTTGTGTTTTAAATCTGTGGATTGCGATAGATTGTTCACACAGAGTCTAGTGCTCCTTCAACTTGATATTTTAGGATACAGCGTTCACAAGATGTTTCGTCACAAGGCGCAGCACGCTGACAAGGGTTATTCCCTTGGCAAGTGCTGCAACGCAGTGACGGGACATCTTGTGAGCGCCCTTCGGGTTAGCTTTTCAGCTCCACTGGCGGTGTTAGGCCTCTTGACAAGGGAGTGGCCATTGCCTACAAGGCCTGCCTTGCCAGTAACCCTGAAAAGCTAACTGCATCCTAAAATATCAAGTTGAAGGAGTACTAGTTTTATTATTCAAATTACAACATAAAGAACAATAATTTGCGACTTAATTTAGATAAAAATTAGAATTCACTATTTAAAAATTATTTTTTCTATGTATACTACTGGTTATGCGTATGTTGATGGCAACTACCACATATAGTGTTTTTTGTGGTGGATATGCTTTCTTAATAAATCGCTGAAATGTCTTATTCCGCCAAAATTCACGACACAAAAGGGGCTGATTATGCAACTTGTAACCGATAAAGCGACCAAGCACATTGCTCAAGACCTGGAAACTTCAGAAATTCCTATGCAAAACACACAATATACGCAATACAAAATTATTCGTCGCAATGGTGCGGTGGTTTCTTTTGAGCCGATGAAAATTTCGGTGGCGATGACGAAGGCATTCATTGCTGTTGATGGCGGACAAGGTGCGGCATCGGTTAGGGTACGGGAAGTGGTCGCTCAATTGACCAGCGATGTTGTGAATGCATTAATACGACGCCAGCCGAATGGCGGTACTTTTCATATTGAAGATATACAAGATCAAGTTGAATTGGCATTAATGCGTTCGGGTGAGCATGATGTGGCACGGGCCTATGTGCTTTATCGTGAAGATCGTGCGCGTGAGCGAGCCAGACTAAAAGAGCAAGCCGGTGCGCCCGAGCATGTCCTGTATGTGTCAGACAACGGACAAAAAGTCCCGCTGGATATCGAACATTTGTCTGGTCTAATCGAATCATCCTGTACTGGGTTAGGCGATGCGGTGGATGCGGCACTGATTTTAAAAGCCACATTGAAAGACTTATATGATGGTGTTTCGCTAGATGAAGTTAGAAAATCGACCATTTTGTCAGCCCGTGTGTTGATTGAAAAGGACCCTGCGTATAGTTATGTGACGGCCCGCCTGTTGTTGAATAACATGCGTTATGAGGTGTTGGGTGAAGAAGTGTCGCAACAGGATGTGGCAACGCAGTATCAAGACTATTTCCCGGCTTATATCAAACGCGGCATTGAGGCGGGATTGTTGGATGAGAAAATGGCGCAGTTCGATTTGCCGCGTTTGGCCGAAGCCTTACAGGCCGATCGTGATCTGCAGTTTGACTATTTGGGATTGCAAACACTCTATGACCGTTATTTTCTGCATGTTAATGAGCAGCGTATTGAGTTGCCGCAGGCTTTCTTCATGCGTGTTGCGATGGGTTTGGCATTAAACGAGATTGATCGTGAATCCCGTGCCATCGAGTTCTACCATGTGCTTTCTAGCTTTGATTTTATGAGTTCGACGCCGACCTTGTTTAATTCAGGCACCTGTCGTTCACAACTGTCTTCTTGTTATCTCACCACCGTTTCGGACGACCTGGATGGTATTTATGAGGCGATTAAGGAAAATGCCTTGTTAGCCAAGTATGCGGGCGGTTTGGGTAACGATTGGACCGCTGTGCGTGCCATGGGTGCGCGAATTAAAGGCACCAATGGTAAGTCTCAAGGGGTGGTGCCGTTTCTCAAAGTGGTGTCGGATACGGCTGTTGCGGTTAATCAGGGCGGCAAACGAAAAGGTGCCGTGTGTGCTTATTTAGAATGCTGGCATCTGGATATCGAAGAGTTTCTTGAGCTGCGTAAAAATACTGGTGATGACCGGCGTCGCACGCATGATATGAATACGGCGACTTGGATCCCTGATCTGTTCATGAAACGAATGATGGAAGGCCAAGATTGGACGCTTTTTTCACCGTCAGATGTGCCCGATCTACATGAGAAATTCGGTCAACAATTCGAACAAGCTTATTTAGCCTATGAAGAAAAAGCGCAACGGGGTGAAATTGAGCTGTACAAAAGAATTCCCGCAGTACAGCTATGGCGCAAAATGCTGAGTATGTTGTTTGAAACAGGGCACCCGTGGATTACTTTTAAAGATCCGTGCAATATTCGCTCGCCACAAAATCATGTGGGGGTGGTGCACAGTTCTAATTTGTGTACGGAAATTACCTTGAACACCAATGAGAAAGAGATTGCGGTTTGTAACCTCGGTTCGGTCAACCTGGTGGCCCATCTAAAAGACGGCGCTTTGGATGTGGATAAGCTCAAGCGGACGGTCACAATTGCCATGCGTATGCTGGATAATGTGGTCGATATCAATTTCTACGCGGTAGCTAAAGCGAGAAATGCCAACCTGAAACATCGGCCCGTTGGTATGGGCATTATGGGCTTTCAGGAATGTTTGCACAAACTAGGCATCCCATACAGCTCAATGGAAGCGGTTGAGTTTGCAGATCGTTCAATGGAAGCGGTCGCGTATGAAGCGTATTGGGCTTCCAGTGAGTTGGCTAAAGAACGTGGGCGCTATAGTTCCTACAAAGGTAGCTTGTGGGACAGAGGTATTCTGCCGCATGACACATTGGAATTGTTGCAACAGGAGCGGGGTGGTTATGTTGAAGCGGATTTGTCGACCACACAGGACTGGGATGCATTACGCAAGCGGATTAAAAAACATGGGATGCGTAATTCCAATTGTCTGGCGATTGCGCCGACCGCGACGATCTCCAATATTGTTGGTGTGTCCGCCAGTATCGAGCCAACCTATCAGAATCTATACGTCAAATCCAACTTGTCGGGTGAGTTCACCATCGCGAACGAATCGTTGGTGAATGATCTGAAAAAACGCGATCTGTGGGATGAGGTGATGATTTCTGATCTGAAGTATTTTGATGGTGCGATCAGTAAGATTGATCGTATTCCTGAGGATGTGCGCGCACTGTACGCGACTGCGTTTGAAATGGAGCCAAGCTGGTTGATTGAGGCGGCGGCACGACGTCAGAAATGGATCGACCAATCACAATCACTCAATATCTACATGGCTGGAGTCTCTGGCAAGAAGCTGGATGAAACCTATAAGTTGGCTTGGTTGCGTGGTCTGAAAACAACTTATTATTTACGCTCATTGGGGGCAACTGCGGCTGAAAAATCGACTGTGCAGGCTGGCGCCCTAAATGCAGTCCCTGCCGATGGCGGTATGGGCAGTGGTAGTCAAGAAGCCACTGCTGAAGTTAAATATTGTGCCATTGATGATGAAAGTTGTGAGTCTTGCCAGTAATTTATCTAATTGACACTAAAAGAAGGAGTATGAGATGCGAATTTCTAAAGATGATCATCAAGATACAAATTCGAGTAATCCGGCACATTCAAAAGAATCCTCACCTGTAACTCAGACTAGTATTGGTGACGTTGTGTCAGGTAGTGCAAAAGATGGGGTGACTGTAGAAGATAAGCAGATCGATAATTCCGATATAGATGTAACCAAACAAATGTTCCTCATTATTTAACGGACGCTAGGAAAAGGAGAGTATGACATGCTGACATTTGAAGATGATATTCAACCAGAGAAGCCATTACAGAAAGGGCCGTTATATAAAGATGACCATCAGGAAGGTAGTTTAAATAACTTTGCGGCACAACCTTCAAAAGCCGTGCCGACGATTGATCGGGAAGGTGATCAGGCTGTGGCGGGTAGTGCCAACCGTCGTGTGGCGGTAGAAGACAAACAGATTATTAACTGTAGTGCGGATGTGAACCAATTGGTGCCATTCAAGTACAAGTGGGCTTGGGATAAATACCTGGCGGCTTGTGCCAACCATTGGATGCCACAGGAAATCAATATGAGTCGCGATATCGCGTTATGGCGTGACCCCAATGGTTTGACTGACGATGAGCGGCGTCTGATCAAACGAAACTTGGGTTTTTTCGTCACAGCCGATTCGCTGGCGGCTAACAATATTGTGCTGGGCACCTATCGCCATATTACCAATCCGGAATGCCGTCAGTATTTGTTGCGGCAGGCGTTTGAAGAAGCCATCCATACGCATGCCTATCAATATATCGTCGAATCACTGGGACTGGATGAGGGAGAAATTTTCAATGCCTATCATGAAGTTGATTCCATTCGTGATAAAGATGAATTCCTGATTCCATTCATTGATGTTTTGACCAACCCACATTTTAAAACCGGTACGCCAGAAACGGACCAACAATTGCTGAAAAGCCTGATTGTGTTCGCTTGCATCATGGAAGGGCTGTTTTTCTATGTGGGTTTCACGCAAATCCTGGCATTGGGTCGGCAAAACAAGATGACTGGTTCGGCGGAACAATATCAATATATTCTGCGGGATGAATCCATGCACTGTAATTTTGGTATTGATGTGATCAATCAGATCAAAATGGAAAATCCGCAATTATGGACAAAAGCATTTCGCCAAGAGATCAGTGAATTGATGCATCAGGCGGTTGCTTTGGAGTACCGCTATGCGGAAGACACCATGCCACGCGGTGTTTTGGGCATGAATGCGCCAATGTTTAAGGAATATTTGCGTTATATTGCCAATCGTCGTTGTCAACAAATTGGCCTGGATGCACTCTATGAGGATGCCAATAACCCATTCCCATGGATGTCTGAGATGATCGACCTGAAAAAAGAAAAGAATTTCTTTGAAACCCGGGTGACTGAATATCAGACAGGCGGTGCATTAAACTGGGAGTAATGGGCCACGCTAAAAACTCAGAGTTCACCCCAACTGTTGTGTTGCGGGAAAAGATCTGAGTTTTTAGAGCCACCCTAATGATTAATGGTGTGACATTAAGAGGCGTTTGAAACAATGGAATATCGTGAAGAAAAAGACGCCATGGGCGTCGTACAGGTTCCAGCCGCTATGCTGTGGGGCGCACAAACACAGCGTTCGTTACAAAACTTCAAAATTTCCACTGAACAAATGCCTGTTGCGCTGATTCGAGCGTTGGCACTGGTTAAACGTGCGTCAGCGACGGTTAATCACGACCTGGGCCTATTGGATGCCGCCACCACCGGTGCGATTATCCGCGCTGCAGATGAAGTCATTGCCGGTGATTATGCGGACCAGTTTCCATTGGTTATCTGGCAGACGGGTTCAGGGACGCAAACCAATATGAATATGAACGAAGTGTTGGCCAACCGTGCTTCGGAATTGCTGGGTGGTGGGCGCGGTGCGGATCGTAAGGTGCATCCGAATGACGATGTTAACAAGGGGCAGTCGTCTAACGATGTGTTTCCAACTGCCATGCATGTGGCTGCGGTGCAAGTGTTACATCACCAACTCAACCCGGCTATCCGGCAATTGCGTGAAACACTGAGCAAAAAATCGGCATCATTCACTGATATCGTCAAAATTGGTCGGACCCATCTACAAGATGCCACGCCGTTGACATTGGGGCAGGAATTTTCCGGCTATGTGGCGCAACTGGATCATGGTTTGAAACATGTGCAGGCGTCCATTGCCCACGTAAATGAACTGGCATTGGGCGGTACTGCGGTCGGTACCGGTTTAAATGCGCATCCCGAGTTTGCCGAACGAGTGGCTGCTGAATTATCCCGCCTGACTGCCCTTTCATTCTTTACTGCGCCGAATAAATTTGAAGCGCTGGCCAGTAACGATGCGCTGGTGCATGCACATGGCGCATTAAAAACTTTGGCCGCCTCATTAATGAAAATCGCCAATGATATCCGCTGGCTCGCTTCCGGCCCGCGTTGCGGCATCGGTGAACTGAAAATTCCCGAAAATGAACCCGGTAGTTCCATTATGCCTGGCAAAGTAAACCCCACCCAATCCGAAGCCATGACCATGTTGTGCTGCCAGGTGATGGGCAATGATGTGGCCATCAACATGGGCGGTTCAATGGGTAACTTTGAATTGAATGTGATGAAGCCGATGATTATTCACAATTTCCTGCAAAGTGTGCGTCTGTTGACCGACGGTATGATCAGTTTCAATGACAACTGTGCCGGGGGTATAGAAGCGAATCATGAACGCATTGACACACTGATGCATCACTCGCTGATGCTGGTCACCGCACTTAACCCGCATATTGGTTATGACAAAGCGTCTGAAATTGCCAAAAAAGCGCACCGGGAAGCAACAACTCTGAAGGAAGCCGCAATTGCCACCGGCTACGTGACCGCAGAGCAGTTTGATGCTTGGGTTGTGCCGGAGAAGATGGTGGGGAAGTAGGGTGCCAATAAGCGAAGCGCATTGCACCGTATCATTTTTTTGAGTCTGTAATTTTTGCTGTTATCCAAACAAAGGAGATCATCATGACTTTTTACATCAAGGAATGGCCAAACAAAAAAGCAACGCTAATGACTGAAGATGGTGTGGTGGTTGATACATTTCGCGATGTCGAAGAAGCTCGCAGAGTTTGGCAGGATTGGTGTAAGGAGCAGAAGGGTTTGGTGCGGGATGCGTTGGCGGGTTAGGGATTAAAGTAAAGTAGGGTGCAATAAGCGAAGGGCATTGCGCCAATGGATGGTTGTTATGGCGTAATGCCCTTCGGTTATTACGCCCTACCGCGCTCAAGGAAATGATTTTTGTTGCTATCTCATCATTAAAAGGCTGTCATTACTGTGAGGCAGCACATCATGCATTTTGTCTGCATATTGGCGTTACACCCGAACAAATAGACAGTCTAATTAAAAATCACACCGCAGAAACATCGGACCCTAAAGAGAAAGCCGCTATAGATTTTGCGGTTAGGCTCGCGAAAGATTCCCATTCCTCTAGCAAAGGATTTCCAGACCCTAAGAGAACTGGGATTTGATGATGAAGAAATTATGGAAAGCATTGCCATGTCAGGCATGGGTGTTTTCTATAATCATCTGGCCAATGCAAGCAAAATAAATATTGATGAAGGGTTTACCAAGATGATATCGAAGAAGTGAATTTATAGAGCACCTCTAAAAATCCAGATTTCATCCCAATTGTTTTGTTGCGGGAAAAATTTGTGATTACATGCATTGACTCGGGAGCAAGCTCCCGAGATTTCTTCCGTTAAATTTTAAAACGATTTATCTAATTTAGAGATAATTCCAAACATGCGACAAAATCGGATATCGCAGATTGTTTTTTCCCATGTTTAAGAAAATATACCTGCACCTCTCGGCTAATTTCTGGATTAACCAAATAACGCCAGTTAATATCCCCGCAATTTTTGGGTATCGAGTATTCTGGCAATAAGGCTATGCCCATACCTGCGCGCACCAGGTTGACGATCCAATCTTCACTATTGCTGCGGTAAGTGGCATACAACTTGATTTCCTGATTCTGGCAGATCGCCCTTAAATTCTCACGTAACTCGCAGTTCAAGCGGTCTAAATAGGGTTCGGTTTGAATCTCTTCAAGATCGATAGAATCCAGCTGGTTAAACCGGTGTGTTTTGTCGAAGGCAACGACATAGCGTTCCGTGTACAGTAATTTTTTTTGATAAGCCGATCTGAGTGTCAGCTCAGTTGGGCTAATTACAAGGTCAAGCTGGCCCAATTCTAATTGTTCCAGCAACGATTGATCGTTATCAATAATGAATTCAAACTCAATATTCGGATAATCTTGCTGGTAGCGCGCGAAACAAGGATTCAAGCGTTGTGCGCCGATGGTTGTCATTATGCCGATACGCAGTGGGACAGTGTTTAGGCGGGTAAAACGGATGGCATCTGATTTCGTGGCCACTGTATCTTGAAAAATCTTGCGGAAATTTGGTTCCACCATGTGGCCAAGCGGCGTCAACAAGCAACCCGAACGGTCGCGGATAAACAGTTCTCCACCTAATTCCATTTCCAATTTTTTAATAGCATGAGTCAGAGAAGGCTGAGAGACATAACTGAACTCGGCGGCGCGGGTAAAACTCCCGTGATCGCAAACGGCCAGAAAATAGCGGATCTGGTGAAGTTCCATCGGTTAGATTATAAGCAATAGTGTATAGATATCTTCTATCAATCTATAGAAAGTTGGTATTTTACAGCCATGCAATATAAGCGATATTATCATAACATCATATATTCTTTCGATATAAGTAGGTAGTAGTAGGGAATAGATATCTGGTTAATTTGCTAATCCAAGTCCAGATATCTTCCAATTGATTAACTAAATAGGAGTAAAAATCATGGCTACAACAATGGGAACATCATCAAGCGCAGCCAGCGCTGATTATGATATGTCATTATGGTACGACTCTAAGTTTTATAAGTTGGGCATGGGTACCATGCTGGCGGTAGCAATTTTTTGGATTTGGTATCAGCGTACATTTGCATACTCACATGGCATGGATTCCATGGAGCCTGAATTTGATCGCGTATGGATGGGCCTATGGCGCGTTCACATGACACTAATGCCATTATTTGCATTAGTAGCATGGGGTTGGATTCTGAAGACCCGCGATACCAAAGAGCAATTAGACAACTTAGATCCTAAGTTAGAAATTAAGCGTTATTTCTACTGGATGATGTGGTTAGGTGTATACCTGTTTGGTGTTTACTGGGGCGGCAGCTTCTTCACCGAGCAAGATGCTTCATGGCACCAGGTTATTATTCGTGACACCAGCTTTACGCCAAGTCACGTAGTGGTGTTCTATGGTTCATTCCCAATGTACATTGTATGTGGTGTATCTGCTTACTTGTACGCGATGACCCGTCTGCCACTGTATAGCCGTGGCACATCATTCCCACTGGTTATGGCGATTGCAGGTCCATTAATGATTCTGCCAAACGTTGGATTGAACGAATGGGGTCACGCCTTCTGGTTCATGGAAGAACTGTTCAGCGCACCGCTGCACTGGGGCTTCGTGATCTTGGGTTGGGCTGGCTTATTCTCAGGTGGTATTGCGGCACAGATTATCACCCGTTACTCCAACCTGACAGACGTTATTTGGAATAACCAAAGTAAAGAAATTCTGAATAACCGGATTGTTCCTTAATCTGGTTTGCATTACACAGCTGCCATTCTGCAGCCTGTTTTGAGCAGGCTGCAGAAAAACCAAGAGGAGAATGTTATAGACAAAATAGTACAGGAGGTATCGTATGATTAAGCAAATAATGCAGTTAAGTGTTACAGCATTTATATGCTTTGCAATACTTAATACCGGCACAGTCTCGGCACATGGGAACGTATCTTTGGAGGATGACAGTTGTTTACGTGGAATTGAAGGCAGCAGGGTGCATTTCAGTACTTATCAGCCACAATATGACCCAGACGCTGAATACTGCTCGGAAATTCCGAAAACAGGCCAGACTTTCTGGGTTATTGATCTTGTAGATCAAGCCCTACGTGACATGCCAGTCGGCATACAGATAGTGAAAGGAAGCGGCAAAACACTAAGTGATACAGTAGTAGCATCTTTTCATTCCATCAATCACCCGGATGGCGTGATTAATGGAGAATCCAATCTGGATGAAGGACTGTACACGGTATTCATTACAGGAGAAGGCGTGCCGCCTGTCCAATATGAATATCCATTGCGAGTACAGATAGACAGTTTCTTTTCAAGCAGCAGATTTAGTTACGGTACAGGGCCAATGATTGCATTGCTGTTACTGGTATTTATGCTGTTCGCACATAAGCTTATGAAACCGAATCGAATATCGCATTAATTTAGATAATTTCAAATAAAGTCACCGTCTTTATTTAGATGGTGGCTTTTTGAGCGTTAACGTGGCAATACCGTAGGGGGAAATATGAACAACTCGGAATCCAGCACAAACACCAGTCTATTGATGCCAGCAGCATTTTTACTGGTTTTATTGGCAATACCTTTGATCCACTCCTATTTGCACTCGGTCAGATCCAATTACCATCCTGTTTATCCAGTGGTCATGAAAATACCCATTGACAGCAGCGTAATTACAGCACCATCCGAAGCCAAACAATATGAAGGTTTCGAAGTAAAACTTAATCTCGATACGCAGCAACTTGCAAAATTTTTCAATGATATCGTTTCCGTTGCATCCGAGGGCACTTCGATACAAGGTGTTACAGGTTTGGTCTCGTCCAATATGAAAGCTGAAATTTCTGGCAAACATTTCGGTATTGAAAATTCTGGGCCACAGGAGCAACTGTTTGTATTTAATAAATTCACTGAATGGAAATGGCATGTAGTACCTGAGTCATCCGGTATACAGACGATTCAATTTAAACTGCATCTTACGACGACTGAGAAGAATCAACAGAAAGTGAAAGTCGTTAATCTTGCGGAAGCCAATATTCAAATTGAAAGCAATCTATCCATGTGGTTGGCATATAACTGGTGGATGGTGGTATTGCTGACATTGCTTGCTTTCACTGGGTGGAAGGTATTTTGCCGCTACAAATAGAATTTTTATGAACGGAATCTCCAAATTGGTGCAGACATATCATAAAATTCCATTTTTACCGCAACATCGCGCGGGACAAGGGGGATGGCCGTGGCCACAGAAGGGAGGACTATGGCCTCAATACACAAGAAGATAATCAGCAGAAAAACATTTGCAGAGATCCCCTTGGCCGAATGCGTGTGAATGAGTCCAATTCTACTGTTAGTGATAACCTTAATGAAAAAACATATGAGTGAAGAAAATACTAATAAACAGCTTGTTAGAAAGTTCATGTTTTATTCTGTTACGTTTCTTTTCTTGCTTAGCTTCAGCGGGCACCGGGGTCGGGTCGCACGCCGTTACCGGCAATTTATCCGGCACCGGGGTCGGGTCTAGATTCATAGCCTATATATCTAGACCCGACCGTTCGCAGTAACAGCAGTAAACCTAGTGGGTTAAAGTCCCATCCGAGGAATTGTCCGTGCGCCTCGGTAGCATGAGGAAGCGGCGTCGTGGTAACACGGGGTCGTAAGTTTCCAAACAGCAAGAGAGCAGGCCGTAACGCAAGTGAACCTAGACGTAGCCTCGTAAACGAATTGGAGAAGCCGACCCTGTGGTCAGAAGGGGAAGGCCGTTGGATAGATGCTTGAATAACGGGAGTGGCGTCCATCTTCTTCCGGGGTAGCAGGGTCGGCGCCACCAGGGTCAGGTCTAGATATATACCCTTCACCCATGATCTTGGGGGGTGTAATGTCTTTCGACAAGTTAACGAGTTTTATTGTGCCAATCGAGGAATCATTGGGGTCAGACTCCAATACCGCTACCAGTCATTAGCTAATCTGATGATTTTCATGCAGATAAGATGGTAATTTAAAGTTAAGTGCCAACATGTTTTTGGATAGAATTGAATTTCCTACAAAACAACTTATCCAGATGAAGGCGCTTAACTAATGCAAAAGCCTACCAGATTGACTCTTCGCAGACAAATCCGTCACTTCAAGAATGCTTTTTTCCAGTTTGGCGACATGCCTTTCACGAATACTCTATCAGCTGATTTAATCAGTCGCATCAGTGCATCTGGTGATTCTCGGGAAGATGTATTTTCACCGCTGGTCACGCTTAAGGCCTTCCTGTTTCAAGCACTAAGCACTTCAGGCTCATGCAAGGAAGCAGTCGCTCATATCCTGGCAGAACGGCTGTTTGGCGGGCTGAAAGCCAACTCGATGAGTACAGGCCCTTACTGTAAAGCACGTAACCGCCTGTTACTGCCACAACTAAAAGAAGCGGTGATAAGCACAGGTGAAAAACTTCATCATCACATCCCTGAGGGATGGAGCTGAAAAGGTTTCCATGTTGTGCTTGCAGATGGCGCTACGATGTTAATGCCTGACACTGAAGAAAATCAGCAAACCTACCCTCAGCAGAGCGCACAAAAACCAGGACTCGGCTTTCCAATCGTTCGTATGGTTGGACTGTTGTCATTAGCTACGGGAGCCTGTTTAAATTATGCAATAGGACCTTACCAAGGCAAGGGTACGGGTGAAAGTTCATTGTTCTCCAAGCTACTCGATACATTAGGGGCAAAGGATCTATTGATAGCTGATCGCTATTACAGTACCTATGCCATTATTGCGCTGATGCTGGAAAAGCGCGTGCCTGTACTGTTTCGGCTTCATGCAAACAAAACAACCGATTTTCGGCGAGGTAAACGGTTAGGTAAAAAGGATCACTTGATACGGTATAAAAAACCCAAACGAAAGCCTGTGTGGATGACGGAACAAGCCTTTACTAATCTGCCAGAAGAACTCACCGTTCGGGAATTTGCTGTAAAAGGAACCGTCTATATAACGACTTTGCTGGAAACAGAAAAATATCCAAAAAAGGAATTGGCGGCGCTTTATCATCAGCGCTGGAAGATTGAACTCGATTTCAGAACCATTAAGACACATATGGGTATGGAGATGCTTCGGTGTAAAACACCAGAAATGATCAGAAAAGAGATAGCAGTACACTTTTTGGCTTACAATCTTGTTCGGGCAAATCTTGCCAATGCAGCCATCTATTCTGGAATACAACCCCGCCTATTAAGCTTCATGGCCGCCGCTCAATTAATGCAAAATACAGCTAATCTGTGTATACAAAAAACCAGTAAAATTCTAAACGAGCTGTTAGAGCCATTGCTGAAAGCCATTTCCTACACGGTTATTGGTAATCGGAAACGAAAGAATCAGCCCAGGGTTGTAAAGCTAAGGCCGAAACCTTATCCGTTAATGAAGAAGCCACGAAATGAATATCTAACCGAATGATTTATCGACGATTCAAATGACTGGTAGCGGTATTGGGGTCACCCATTAGCCTGCCCCAGTCAATAGTACAAATGGTCCCCTGCTGCTAAACAGCATTAAAATTTAATCAATCCATCGTCATTACAAATATCGCACCCGTTATATCATCTTCTTTGGCGTCAGAAGCAAAACGCTCCGCACCAGTCACCCATCTGGATTAAGGCAAGATTTTTTTGCATACTAGCCCTTAGTACCTCGGTACCCCACATAATCTTCGGTGCCAAACCGTGTCCAATATATTTTCACAGAATCTATGGCTCAGTCTTAACTGTCCAGACCCTATACAGCTCACGACCTGGGCGAAACGTAAACAACGATGGTTGGCCACCAAGACTTCCAATCAGAACTTATCCTTATACCGCAGAATAACTGCGCCTCTGGTCGCGAACAGGCTCAATTCAAAATAGCTTGGCGTTAAAATTCCAGCAACTGGTGTAATATTCAGGTTAAGGATATTTTTCTAATCGGAGAGCAACTT
>JAJFJJ010000080.1 GCA_021774195.1 Nitrosomonas sp.
CCAAAATGTTATTAAAATGACTTGTCGTTACTTACAAAGTAATTACGGCGGAAGATTATCGCCGTGGCGCAAAATCAAATTTTTGCCGCCCAAAAACCTGTCAAGTGTTTTTCCTGATTTTTTTGGGGGGTGAGTAGTTACTCTATATGAATATTGGATTTTAGTTGCAATCGGATTGTTGCTGTTAGACACTGGTAATTACAACAACAAACTTTATTTGACGAATATGGTAAAAGTAAAACGTCTGGTTCTTGATGTACTTAAACCCCATCAGCCCAATGGATTGGAATTTGCCATGTTATTGGCTGAACGATCTCCTGATTGTTATATCAAGTTTTCTGTCGAGGAAGTAGATGAGCAAACTGAGTCTGTCATTTTAACAATTAATGGGGAAAATATTAAATTTGATATTATTTCAGAAGCGATCAGCGCTATGGGAGGAACGGTACACAGCATTGATGAAGTTGAAGTTGTCGGTGGTCATGATATGAATTCAGAATGATTGTTACTGGTTTCGAATATGCTCAATTCAACTTGGCGCAAGGTTTAAGTTCCAGAATTAATGAAAAATGTAGGGTAATGGTTAATGAGTGTCACTGAACAGTTTTTATTATTCATACGTATTACACGATCCCAATCTATCGCTCGGCGGTATTTCGTAGTTAATGGTTTTGATGGGGCGCTTACCATGCTAGGTTTGCTAATGGGTTTCTATCTCAGTGACCAGGTAGCATTGTCGGTAGCCATTAGTGTTTGTCTGGGGGCTGCTGTTGCCCTTGGCATGAGTGGCCTGACCAGCGCCTATATCAGTGAAACAGTTGAGCGAGCACATGAATTGAAGAATCTGGAAGACGCTATGATTGCCGACTTGGGTGAATCTGCGCATGGAAAGGCCGCTCGTTTTATGCCATTTCTCATTGCTATTGTTAACGGTGCAGCGCCTTTTCTTATCGCGCTCATTATTATTTCACCGCTTGCGCTAGGGCACTGGTATCCAGAACTTGTTCTAAAGCCTTTGGAATGTGCTTCCTTACTTGCTTTTTTAATTATTTTTCTTCTTGGCGTGTTTCTTGGACGCATCAGTGGACATTTTTGGCTATGGTCGGGGTTGAAAACATTATTTATCGCATTGATAACGACTTTGCTGATCTACGTCATTAGTCCAACATGACGGCACGAGATAATATAAGGGTGCTTCTGAAAATGGTTTTAGCATTCATGGCTGTGTTTTATTCAGGACAGCCAAATCAATAAAAATTCAGAACTTGGTAGTCGTTCCTTAGTCGCTTAAAACACATGTGCATATAGTATGACTGATAAGATTCCAACACCCTCCTCAGATTCCTGGCATACATCATCTGCTTCAGAAGCCGCTAAACTGCTTCAGATTGATATGACCTCGGGCTTGTCCGAAGAACAAGTTAAATCTCGGCAACAACATTATGGGCCTAATGTAATCCTCACTAAAGAGGGTAGAAGCGTATGGCGTATTTTGCAGCAACAATTTTCCGATTTCATGATCATTGTACTGATCATTGCTGCGATCGTATCTGGATTGGTTGGCGAGCCAGAAGATGCAATTGCGATTGTCGTTATCGTATTATTAAATGCTGTCGTTGGTTTTATGCAGGATTACCGTGCCGAAAAAGCATTGGCCGCTTTAAAAAAACTGGCGGCACCTACCGCGACCGTTCGGCGTAATGGTCAGATTGAAGTGATCCCGACCGATCAATTGGTACCGGGTGATGTTGTGATATTGGAAGACGGTAATCTAATTCCAGCGGATTTGCGCCTTTCCCATATTGCGCAACTGCAAGTGAATGAGGCAGCACTAACAGGTGAGTCTCAACCAGTTGATAAGATTTCTGCTGCACTGCAGGATGCTGAGTTAGCGATCGCAGACCGGCTTAATGTTGCCTATAAAGGCACTGTGGTAACGCGAGGTCGCGGTGAAGGGGTGGTGACGGCTACTGGCATGCAAACAGAAATTGGCAAAATTGCCACGCTATTAACTGACGAGGATGTGACCAAAACACCGTTACAAAAGCGTTTGGCACGATTTGGTAAGCGCCTGGCAATTTTAATTTTATGTATTTGCGCGGTGATATTTGTAACCGGTTTGTTACGCGGTGAGCCTACCGTGTTGATGTTTCTGACTGCGGTTAGTCTTGCGGTAGCCGCTATCCCAGAAGCACTGCCAGCGGTGATTACGGTTTCTCTTGCTTTAGGCGCGAAAAAAATGGTGCGTCTGAATGCGCTGACAAGAAGTTTGCCCGCAGTGGAAACGCTCGGCTCCGTTACATATATCTGTTCAGATAAAACCGGCACTTTGACAGAAAATTCCATGCATCTTGAAGCCTTGTATTGTGATGGTGCTATGCATAAAAAGGTGATCGATAATGGTAGCGATGTCTGGGGATTGATTGCCAGGGCGCTGCTATTGAACAATGATGTGAGTAAAAGCGTTGATGGCAAGTTAAGAGGTGACCCGACTGAAGTGGCGCTATATCAGGGTATTCAGCAAGCTGGTTATCAAAAAACGCAACTTCTTGTTGATTTACCGCGCATCGATGAAATTCCATTCGATGCAGATCGTAAACGGATGACCACCATTCACCAACATGACGACGCCTATATTTCCTTCACCAAGGGCGCGGCTGAATCTATAGTCGATATTTGTGAAAATGTATTGACGTCAGATGGTCTGCAAGCACTGGATAAAAAAGAAATTCAACAACAAATTCAGCAAATGGCCAGTCAGGGCTATCGTGTCTTAGGTGTGGCCTATCATAACTGGAACAGACAACCCCATGCCTTAAACGCTAACCAGGTAGAAAGTGATTTAACATTTTTAGGATTAGTGGGATTAATTGATCCGCCACGATCAGAAGCTTTTGATGCCGTAAGTTTATGCAAAAGCGCGGGTATTACGCCAGTGATGATCACAGGTGATCATCCTGCTACCGCTTTGGCCATCGCCGAGCGTTTGGGTATTGCTAGCCCGGACAAACGAGTACTGACAGGTGCCGACCTTGATCAAATTTCCGATGAACAATTTGAGGAAATAGTACGGGAGGTGCGTGTCTATGCACGCGTTACTCCTGCACAAAAAATTAAAATAGTCAAAGCACTGCAGGATCTTGATGAATACGTCGCCATGACGGGCGATGGTGTTAATGATGCGCCTGCTCTGAAAAGAGCGGACATCGGTATCGCTATGGGTCAGAAAGGGACCGATGTTGCTCGCGAAGCATCGCAATTGGTGTTGTTGGATGATAACTTTGCCACCATCGTTAGTGCGATTCGAGAGGGGCGGCGTATTTTTGATAATATACGCAAGTTTATTAAATATACCTTAACCAGTAATTCAGGTGAGGTTTGGGTGTTATTCCTTGCGCCATTTCTAGGATTGCCTATCCCTCTGTTGCCGATCCATATCCTATGGATCAATCTTGTGACAGATGGTTTGCCGGGTTTGGCATTGGTGACCGAGAAGGGAGAACGAGGCGTCATGAAAAGGCCACCTCGTCCGCCTAATGAAAGTATATTTGCTCATGGGTTGTGGCAACATATGGTGTGGGTTGGTTTATTAATTGGCGCCGTGTCATTGGTTGCTCAATCATGGGCAATTCACACAGGCTCTGATGCTTGGCAGACTATGGTATTCACTACCTTAACTTTTGCACAACTTGCACATGTGTTGGCAATACGTTCCGAGCGCGAGTCATTGTTTAGCATTGGGGTTTTCTCCAATCGGTATTTGATTGTTGCGATCGTGCTGACTTTTCTGTTACAGCTAGCCACGATTTACGTGCCGTTCTTACAGCCAATTTTCAAGACCCAACCATTAACACTCAATGAATTAGCTATCTGCTGTGCTCTAGCGAGCTTAGTATTTGTTGCGGTTGAAATTGAAAAATGGTTGGTTCGAAATTGGAATATCTATGGTGATGATCTATACGCAAAAGATAAAAAGTAGTTTGACTAATTGCGAAACACCGCTAAAAACCAAAAGTTTATCCAAATGCAAGAGTGATCCAGGTGTTTCTCGTCTACTCGTAACGAGGCGCTTTGTTTTGCGTTCCAGTTTGGTTCGGGTTGCCAGTTTCAACCATAGAGATACAATATATAAGTATTCAGTAGATAGAGAATCAGTAGTGCTACACTGATCCAACCGATATTGAACATCAGGCGGGTAGCGGGGCGGTAAACGAGACCGATGATGACAAAACCGGTCATAATGACTGCCGATAAAGCGGAGATCGCGTGGGTTGTCGAAGCATACGAGAGTAGCGCACCTTTAACAAAGACTAAATCGTCGATAGCCAGCACGAGGATGTTGAATAAATTGCTGCCCAGTAAATTAGCTATAGCCATATCTAATGCACCCATGCGTAGTGCAGCGATGGTAACGGCTAGTTCCGGTAGAGACGTAGCGCCGGCAACAAATAGTGTACCGACAAAGCTGTTATGCCAGCCCATTATCTCGGCAAGTTGCGCACAAACAACGGGTAGGTAGATTCCAGCAGCGATAACGACAAAAGCTGATAATGCGTAACCAATATTGGCTTGAAGCAGCGTTATATCAGGATAGCGGCTGGCGATTTGTTCGACCAGTTGTTCGATCTGGGCGTGTTCACGGACAAATAATACCCGCATGGCGATTAGATAGAGCACAATGATGACTGGTGTGTATAGGCCAATAATTGCAAAATCCATTGAAAAGCCGATGCTGGTCAATATGATACTTACTCCAGCAAAACCGATCATTACAACGCCGAATCCTGCGGTGAGTAGATGGTTTCGGTGCGCACGGTGGTAGATAGACTCTCCACGAATCATGAAGTCCAGAATAACTAGAATCGCTAGATTGAATACGCAACTACCCAACACACCGCCGACAGCAATGTCTGGAGAATGAGCCAATGTCAGTGCACTAATACCAGTCACTAATTCGGGTAAAGACGTTACTGTGGCTAATAAAATTAGTCCAACCCAGCTGCCGGACAAGCCAATTTTATCTGCAATGACATCCGCATAGCGGGACAGTTTTGTTCCAGCTACACCAATTAGAACAGCGCATGCGACAAATTGGAGCCAGATGATAAACGTGCTGGTTAACATCTAAATCAAAAATAATTAGTCATGATTAACGTCGTCCATCATACCAAATTGGTAATTTTTTCTTGTTCTTTAATGCGCCGCGCGGACTCAATAGTACATATAGGAATTGCTTGGCAATTTCGCTAGCAGTATAGAGCTGTAGTTTTCGTGCCGAGGTTTCAAGCGGGTGCTTTGTCAAAATGGTGAATTTCAAGCCGCGTTTACGCCCCCATCGTTTGAGTAAATGGCTCAAATTAATTTCATCGGCGGCATAGAGTTCTTGATTGAACCCACCAACTTCATGAAATGCATCACTACGACAGACAACTAACGCACCAGATGCCCAACGCATCAAAACTGATAGACCAGTCCAAGTACGCAAGATTGCGTTGCCCCACCAGGGGCAGTTGGGCATGCGCATGACACTGCCACAACCGACATGTTTCCCTGAATCAATCATCTGTAGAATATTTTCTACCATACCGGGACTCAATAGGCTGTCTGCATCAACGAATAATAACCAATCCCCTGTTGCCACTTTTGCGCCAGTGTTACGCGCACGTCCAATTTGATTGATCGGTTCAAACACAACTTGGGCACCAAGTTTTTCGGCTAGTTCAGCTGTTTTGTCGGTGGAGTTGTTGTCGACAACAATGACTTCAGAAGTGAATCCTATACGTTGATTAGCAGCCAATGATTCCGAAACAGAATTCAAACAGTGGGTAATGAACTGTTCTTCATTGAAGGCGGGGATGACGATAGAGAGTTGCATAATGTAAAGACTCTAATTTTAGAAGGAAATATTATTGTCCCGTAAAAACGGGGAAATGTTGCATTGGTTAGGCTTGATGGTTTTTTTGTTTTTTAGATTTCTTTTTGGGGTTTCTTTTGTGGTTTTCTTCTGTGGCCTGTTGCTTAGTAGTTTCATCAGTGTTAGTAAATTTCTTGCGGCGCATTGTCTGCATGAATTCATTTTTATCCGCAGGAGAAATATTAATCACTTTATTTTCTCCATAGGTTATTTCTAGACGGTCAAATGACAACGCCGGGCTTGTTAATGCATTTTGAGACTCCTGTATAGAAGTTATCGATTGAATGGGTATGACCCATGAAAAAGGGCCGCTGGTTATTTTAAGATCCTTGTTTTCCACAATATATTTAGTTGAAATGAAAATCCAAAGTGGAAAACCTGCACCACCAATTATTGTGATAGCAGCTAAAGAATAATAGAGTGTTCCGCCTTCTTTCAGCATCACAGAGGTGCCTAATAGGCAGGCAATAATTGATAAGATTAAACAGAATAGTAGCGGGTTGTCGATTTTAGATTTGAATGCAGCCATGATTTGATCTCTGTTGAACTTTAATGTCAGTAAGGTAGGTTGAATAAGTGAAACATCATCATTTAAATTATCCCATAATTCAAAGTTATCATTTGTAAATCATGCACACGATGTAATAATTACTGACTTTGACTTACTTGCTGCTTCATTTGATAGCGGTTATTGCTTGAATCTGCTGTTTTTAAGTGTTGATTATCTAATCTAGATTTCTATGTGGGGAGTTCGCATTCAAAATAGTGGATGTAGCAAAATTTTGTAATGAATTCATTCGACTTTTGGTTCTAAAGTAAACAAAGAAAACCATTTGAAAGTATTGTTATAAAGGAGAGCAGCGTGGAGAGTGTTACTCAACAAACCCCGGGATGGTTTAGTACCGATGGCTTCATGCCTCATGGACATTGTTATCTGTGGGAACCCGGGGTGCTGTGGGTGTCTGTCATTTCGGATTCCATTATTGCACTGTCGTATTTTTCCATTCCGTTTGCGCTGATGTATTTCACCCGTAAACGTCCCGACTTCGAGTTCGACTGGGTTTTCAAGCTATTCTCCGTATTTATCCTCGCTTGTGGCTTCACTCACGTACTTGATGTCTGGACGGTCTGGAATACCGATTATCAGTTAGCCGCATTTGCCAAAGCATTCACTGCGATTGCTTCATTGCTTACAGCCATCCTGCTTTGGAAATTGATGCCTCATGCGTTGCAACTGCCTAGTCCGCAACAACTGGAAGAGTCCAATGCCCGACTTCAAGATGAGGTCAAGCAACGTGAGCGAGCTGTTGAGATGATGCGTCAGGCTAAGTCTGAGGCGGAAAGCGCCACACGCGCGAAAAGCGATTTCCTCTCCAATATGAGCCACGAAATACGTACCCCGATGAACGCCGTGCTTGGCATGCTTTATCTGGCACTTAAAACCAATCTGTCTACAAAACAGCAAAATTACCTGAGCAAGGCACAAAGTGCCGCCAACTCTTTGCTGGGCATCATCAACGACATCCTGGACTTTTCCAAAATCGAGGCGGGCAAACTGGAATTCGAAGCGATCGAATTCCGTCTCGATAGTGTACTGGAACAACTCACCGATACGATTAATTTGCAGGCCAGAGGAAAGGGAATTGAATTTCTCATTCGCTACGATGCAGCCATTCCATCTCGTCTCATTGGTGATCCGTTGCGCCTGAGGCAAGTGTTATTGAACCTGTGCAACAACGCGTTCAAATTCACCGAACAAGGCGAGGTGGAACTGGCATTCCAGGCACTGAACATAACTGAAACGGATATTACCTTGCAGATTTCAATACGTGATACCGGTATCGGTATGACGCCAGAGGTACAAGGCAAACTGTTCCAGAAATTCACGCAGGCTGACGAATCCTCCACACGCCGCTACGGCGGTACCGGCCTGGGGCTGGCGATCAGTAAGCACCTGGTTGAATTAATGGGGGGACGTATCTGGGTCGAAGCGTCGCAGCTGGGTAAGGGTACGACCATGTGTTGCACAGTACAGTTACAAATTTCACCAAAAGCTCAGATCAATCAACGCAAGTTGATCGAACAAGCAGGCCCGTTGCTCAAGGGCATACGCGTACTCATCGTGGATGACAATGAAGCGTCACGCCAGATTTTTTCTGAAATGTTGGCTTCTTTTGAATTGGATGTCCGTGTCGCCGCCAATGGGTTGGAAGCCCTCAAGCAACTGAAGCAATCTGCCGACAAGCCGTTCGATGTCGTGCTAATGGATTGGCATATGCCTGGCATGAACGGTGACGAAGTGATTCGACATATCCATGCTTCTGTCGCCCAGCCGCAACCTAAGATAATTATGGTGACCGCGTATGGCCGGGAAGACGTCATGAATCTGGCTGATCAAGCGGGGGTTGACGGTTTCTTGATCAAACCGGTAACGCCTTCCACGCTGCTGGATGCCATTTTATCGGTACTTGGGCGTGGGCGGATTTTGGATTCGCGCGAAAAAACCGATGACAAAGACGTGGTAGCAACTAGTCCTAATTTTGCAGGCAATCACCTCCTGCTGGTAGAAGATAACGATATCAACCGGGAATTTGCCGTAGGGTTGTTGCACAGTATGAATATCGAGGTGGATGAAGCCGTAAATGGTGAAGTCGCAGTGGCAATGGTGCAACAGCAGTCCTATAACGGTGTACTGATGGACATCCAGATGCCGGTGATGGATGGCTTGGAAGCCACGCGGCACATCCGTGCGTTGGCAAAGCAGCAGGGTGGCGAATATTTCGCCAAATTACCCATCATTGCCATGACTGCAATGGCAATGGCAAAAGATGCAGAAGAATGCCAACAGGCCGGCATGAATGATTTTGTCACCAAACCGGTGTCGCCGGAAAGCTTGACAGCAACACTGACTAAATGGCTGCCGGTGAGTAGCCAGACGGTTGTAAAGGAACCGGCTGACACCAGTGATGGGGCCGACATGCTGTCGCTAAGAAGTTTTAACGCTGCACAAGGGATTCATCGTATTGGCGGCAGAGCGGAAGACTACCGCAAACAATTGATGCGTTTTCGCGCCCACTATGCCGAAGCCGTTAATGAGCTGCAGCGACTGATTAGGGAAGAAGGCATTGCCTCAGGTGAAGCCTATTGTCATGCGCTTAAAGGTGTTTCTGGTAATCTCAGCGCAAATGAATTGTTTGCCTGTGCGACCGAGCTGGATGACTTATTGAAGCAAGGCAAGATACCTGAACCGGAACAATTTGAGCACCTGCGTCAATTGCTGCAGCAAGCCATGCACGAGATCGATGGCTTATCAGTTGCCGCAGTGACTAAACCCGCTGCCGCAACGGTATTGAGCCACGATGCGTTGCTGAGCAAACTGGCGGCATTGTCATCACTGCTTAATGAGGACGTGGGTGCGGCTCAGCAGCTACTTACCGAACTGAGTGCAAGTGTGGTCGGCACTGAAACAGAACAAGCGGTAGATGAAATCGCAAACAAACTGGATGCGTTTGAGATTGATGACGCATTGGCCTTGATCAAGAAACTACGCAGTAAATTGGATGAAATGTTGGTATAGTTTAAAACAAAGTAGGCGGGAAAGAATGGGCCATAATTTTTAGTGAGAACGAGCCATGACAGAAATTGCTGACAATAAACCAAAAATCCTTATTGTTGATGATGTGATTGAGAACCTCCATGCGATAATCAATGTCTTACGTAATGATTACGCGACCATTGTCGCTTCTTCTGGAGAGAAAGCATTGGTGCTTGCTGCAAGTGAACCTCCGCCGGATTTAATTCTTTTGGACATCAAGATGCCGGGTATTGATGGCTATGAAGTATTACAGAAATTAAAAGCCGATCCAGTGACGGCAGAGATTCCGGTCATTTTTGTCACGGCCTTGTCGGAGTCGGCAGATGAGGCCAAGGGTTTGATAATGGGTGCTGTCGACTACATTACCAAGCCGATCAACCCTGATTTGCTAAAAACGCGTATTTTAACGCAGATTGAATTACAACGGTACCGCAAAAAATATACCCTATTTGGCACAAGTTATGATAATGCACCGCAACGACAACCCAGTATTTTGGTGGTGGATGATGTGCCTGAAAACATACAAGAACTTATCAGTGCGTTGTCTGACGAGTACCGCATCATGGTAGCTAATAATGGCAATAAAGCGATTGAGACTGTGCATGGTGATAATCCGCCTGATCTGATATTGCTTGATATTATGATGCCGGAAATGGATGGTTATGAAGTTTGTCGCCGCATCAAGGCAAGCGCAACGGGTAACCGTATTCCTATTCTTTTTGTCAGTGTGATTAATGAACCGGTTGAGAAAGTCAGAGGTTTTGCGATCGGTGCAGCAGACTATATCAGTAAGCCGTTCGATATAGATGAAGTGCGTGCCAGGATTCGCACGCATCTTGAATTAAACCGATATCGCCTACATTTGGAAAATTTGATAGAGGCGCGTACTGCTGCATTGAGTATTAGTGAGAAAAAACTGAAAGATAATTTGTTCGATGCCGTCGCGACATTGGCCGCCATCGTTGAAAGGCGTGATCCCTATACTGCTGGTCACCAGTTTCGTGTCACGCAACTTGCCGTTGCCATCGCTAAAGAGCTGCAGCTTTCGCAACAACAAGTTGAAGGAATACATTTAGCCAGCATTGTGCATGATGTCGGTAAGAATCAAATACCGGCTGAAATTCTTACCAGACCTGGGCGGCTTTCCCAGCTTGAATTTGATTTAATCAAGGTGCATCCTCAGAATGGCTATGAAATACTTAAACATATCGACTTTCCTTGGCCGGTTGCGCAAGCCGTGTTGCAACATCACGAGCGACTAGATGGGTCTGGTTATCCGCAGGCATTGAAGAACGATGAGATTTTACTCGAAGCCAGGATCATAGCCGTTGCCGATGTGGTCGAGGCAATGTTTTCCGATCGACCCTACCGTCATGGCCTTGGTATAGAAAAGGCGTTGGAGGAGATTGAGCAAGGTAGTGACAAAATTTATGATGCGGAGGTGGTGAGGTGTTGTTTGAAGCTGTTTGAAGAAAATAGGTTTCAGTTTAGTGATATTAACGTGATGGAAGTATGACTGTTGGTACCGATTAAAAATGGAGCAGGTATCACACATCTTGCTTTAAATTTAAGGCAGGAGAAATAGGAATGATTGCCAGGTTATGGTAGTAAATAAGCCTTGCAATATTATTGAAAAAAAAGTAGTATCGCGTCAAATTTATGTCAATATGGAGAGAAGATTTGTATGGCCAATAGTGCACAAGCAAGGAAGCGCGCAAGGCAAGCGGTTAAACGTCGTGAACATAATTTTAGTTTACGCTCAAAGTTGCGGACAGCCATTAAGTATATGAGGAAGGCAATTGAGTCAGGAGATAAACCAGCTGCGCAAGCGGCTTTTAACGATTCTGTACGCGTGGTCGATTCAATTGCAGACAAGGGAATTATTCATAAAAATAAAGCTGCACGAAGTAAAAGTCGATTGTCTGCAGCGATAAAATCAATGGCATAATTTTATTGTTGGGTATTTTGCAACAGATTAATACAGCACTTGATTTTTCCTCGGATTTGCTGATGTTTTAATGTTTATTCTAGATGGTTTATTATCAGTGGCTTAAAGTATAGTGTATTAATTTTGGGCTTTAGTCGTCAGTTGTTGACGGTTACCGTTACCTAGAAAATCCTTGACAGCCACAAACTGACTAAGTAGTCTGACAAATTGCAACATGAGGTAATCGGCGTGGTTAATTGGATGTAGAATTGATCAAGCAAGATTATTAATAATAAGAGCAAAAACAAACGACGCAGTAACCCGTAACAATTT
>JAJFJJ010000009.1 GCA_021774195.1 Nitrosomonas sp.
CACCCTAAACCGCCTGATTCAATCAACCGATCCGGCAGGTGGCCAAACAGTACAGCAACACGACGCACTGGACCATCTCGCCAAGGTCATAGACCCCAAAGGCGTTGCCACCACCTATACCACCAATGCATTGGGTGACGTACTGCAAGAAGTCTCAGCCGACCGGGGAGTCACCAACTACACCTATAACGCCGCAGGCAATGTTAAAACTCACACTGATGCACGTGGGGTGGTACATAAGTATACTTACGACGCACTCAATCGTCCGATCAAACGTAAACACATTAAAGTAACCGACGTACCCAAAACAGACAACACGGTCTGGTATTATGATGACGGCAGTAATGGCATCGGGCGACTGAGCGGCATGCGTGATGAATCCGGTGACACCGCATACAGCTATGATACGCATGGCCGTTTACTGAGCAAAGTGCAGACCGTCAAATTTGGCAAAAAAAGTTTCACGCAAACCTTAAACTATCAATTTGATGCCAGCGGTCGCCTGATACAGACGACCTACCCGTCTGGCACCCGGATCAATACAAGCTATGGTGCCGATGGGCGTCCCAATGAGATTCGTGTCAACGGTAATGTGCTGATTCAAAATATCACCTACCGGCCGTTTGGCCCGGTTGAAAGCTGGGTCTGGGGTAACGGTCAGGTGCATAACCGCAGCTTTGATGCTGACGGCCAATTAACCCAACACCCGTTAGACGGTGACACCCGTTCATTGACCTATGATGCCGCTGGGCAGATCACCGCCACGAGTGACACCAACCCGGTGAATAATCGTGGCTATGAATATGACGCACTGGGACGATTGATCCGCCAGACGGACAATATCAGCACCCGTCTGTGGACCTTTGATGCCAACAGTAACCGCACCAGTGTGCAGTCAGGCAGTACGGTTTACCCCTATACCATGGAACCCAACAGCAATCGCCTGCTCGATGTTGCCGGGCCGGTGGCTAAAACCTACACCTATGATGCTGCGGGCAATGTGCTCAGTGATGGGATTTCGAACTACACCTGGAATGCCGCAGGCAGGCTGGCCAAAGTGACACAAAACGACAAAACCTATCGTTATAAATATAACGGCTTGGGTGAACGCACGAAAAAGCATGGCACGGGTAAAGTAAGACACGCCTTTTTCTATGATGCGGCCGGACAGCTTATTAGCGAATACAGAACAAACAACATCAAAAAAGAGGACTGGGAATTAACCCAAGAAACGATCTGGCTGGATGACATTCCCATCGCGGTCATCAAACAACCGGTAGTGACAGAGCCCATACAAGTCTACTTCGTCCATGCGGATCATCTAAACACCCCGAGGCTGATTGTTGATCAAACCAACACACCCATCTGGCGATGGAACAATGCCCAAGCATTTGGCGACAACCTTCCCGATGAAGACCCGGATGGAGACGGCACGCGCTTTGAATACAACCTGCGATTCGCCGGGCAGTATTTCGACAAAGAAACTAATCTGCACTACAATTACTTTCGAGATTATGATCCGGAAATCGGGCGGTATATTTCTTCTGATCCGATTGGGCTTGCGGGGGGATTGAATACTTATGGGTATGCGTTGCAGAATCCGTTGAGATTTGTTGACCCTAAGGGTCTGGCAACATTTAGTTTCGGTTTTAGTGGGTCTTTTCAGCAAATAGCAGCTGGCACTTCTATATCTGGGAGTGTTGGTATTGATACAGATGGTAAAGTATGTTTCCAATTCACTACTTGTGGGCGGTTTGGTCCAGGGGAATCGGTCGGTGTTGCTCTGGAGGTAGCGATTGGCCAAGGTGAATTTTGTGAAGGTAATTCGGTTAGTGGGGGCATTTTTGGGGAAGGCGGGTTAGGACCTTTTGGTGGCCTTTCTGTGAACGTTGGAGCGGATGGTGTTCTTGGAACTACTTCACTTAAAAGCGGAACAGGTGCAGGTGCTGCAGGCGGTTCACAGGTTTGTATAACTCGAACGTTTTGCCCTTTTAATTAGCAAAAATTGGGCTTACAAGTTTACGCTGACTACTAGAAATATGGATATTTTATGAAATCATTAGTCAAATTTCTTATTTCATTGGGTATAGTTGTAGCTTTCTTGGGTTTGTTATTGTCCGCAGCTCTTGAAATGCCACAACATGGCCTTCGCCTTTTTTTGGGTGGGTTTGGAATACTAGTTTTTGCAATTGTAGCTTCTAACATCAATTCCTGGGTTGGAGAAGGGTGTTCTGTAAGTAATCGGCCACTTGCAATATCATCCATTGGGTTTGGTATTATTGCAATTGTTCAGATAAGTGCAGTATTCGCATCACTTTCAGAGAAAATTCAGTTTATTGGAACTATCATGGGGGGGGCGCTCATGTTGGCCGGTATTGTGAGGCATTTATTCAATATCAGAAGTAATTAGTTGCCCTTAAATCCTAGCGAGATATAGTATTTATAAAGCTAAAATAGTTAGATATCGTGTCCCTAGAACCCATTAAAGTCAAAGGATAGTTAAGTATTGTGTCCCCGGAACTCCGCGCTTTGAATACAACCTAAGATTCGCCGGGCAGTATTTCGACAAGGAAACTAATCTGCACTACAATTACTTTCGAGATTATGATCCGGAAATCGGGCGGTATATTTCTTCTGATCCGATTGGACTTGCGGGGGGAATGAATCCTTATGGGTATGTAGATGGAAATCCACTAAGGTTTGTTGATCCTTATGGATTATTTGTTACTCCCCAAACCGTTGGCGGTGCTGTAGGTTTAATTGTTGGTTTTGGTTATTCCTATTTTATAAATGATAATAGTTTTGGAGATTCAGCATTTGATAGTTTACAAGCTGGTACTGCCGGTTTTATAAGTGGCGGCGGTTCTTTATTAACTGGATTCATTGTATCAGCAGGAGCTAGTGCTATTCGATCCAAAATAGATTGTGATTCAATTGATGTTTTGAATGCGGGACTTAATGGCGGGTTTTCACTGGCCGGAGGTTCTCTAGGTAGAGCCGCAGGTAGATTAGTGCCTCCAAATTTTGTTACTGTTTCGCGTGGTTTTTTCGGAAGATTAGGTGAGCGGATTGGTTTGCTTAAGCCAAAAGTGATAGATAAAAATGCATCTTTAAGAGCAAATGTTGGTGTTGGGGTGGGTACAGCATCAGAGAATGTATTAGCTGGTGCATACTCTGGTTTATTCAGTGATGGTTGCAGGTGCCAATAAAAATTCAAAATAGGTGACTATGAATATTTACGATCTAGGAAGCAGACTCACTGGATATGCTTTAGCGAGTTTGACCCTTGTAGTGTTATTTGCCGCTGTAGATCATTTTTTGTTTGAAGAAAGGTTTAGGCATCTTATTAAAATTATTGGTACTGTCTCGTTATTTGTTTTTTTCTTGAGTATTGCTATCGTTGTGTTAAAAGGATTGTTCGATAAGATAAAAGAATAGTCCTATTAGGAAGGAGGAAGAAAAGGGGTCGTAGCCGTTTTATTCGTCATATTAAAGTCTGAAGCATAAACATAACCAAGCGTCCCATTAAAGGCTGCGACCCCTTTACGTGGAGAGGTTCACGTGCGGAGTCTGTGAGGAGTTTGAGGTGAAACTCC
>JAJFJJ010000081.1 GCA_021774195.1 Nitrosomonas sp.
CCGTTGGAGTGGCGAAATAAGAAACTGGGAACCGATAAGAATTGTTCATCTTAACCCAGAAAAGCAGCAAGTCGAGATTGTGGAAAATAAGGCTGCATAAATTCAACTTTAGGCGACAACTATCTTGACATCTATCGCTAGTCTATCCGCCATACCAGCAATGCCTGCAGAACATTCTCATCTACATTGGTTCCAAGTTTATTGTTCCAAAATTGCCACTCAGTCCCAATATAAACTTTCTGTGGTCGGTTAAGTAATAACTGGCCCAGATCATAGCGCAACTGTATCTGACCGAAAAACCAATCTCGCACCAATCCAAATCGATCACGACGCTCACCAATATATTCGACGTGTCCTTCGATACTAAAATTAGAATTAAACAGTTTAAAAGGATATCGGCCATTGATATCGATCATAAAGCTATTGCTTTGCGCAACATTGTTATCACTATAGTCAATATAAGCGGTAACATCCGAATTTAGAAAATCAAATCCAGGCAAATCCCAAGATAATCGTAAACCAGGCAAATATTTCAGCACACCGGGTTCTGGTGCCCAATTAACCCCCATTAGCACACCAAAATCACGTATCGGTCCGATAGAAAGATCAGCTCCGGTGATTTTTCCTAGACTCAGATTACCGTAATATTCCCCATAATAGTCTACCTTTTCACCATGCGGCATAATCGTATCAACAAATAAGAAATTATCACCATAACGCCAACCACTGGCATGCTGGAAAGTAACGATCGAAGTTCCGGCTTCTTTTTGCTGAAAAGGCTGTTTGAGTTTGCCATACTGATAGTGTAGCTCATTTGTAGACCAATCAAAACAATAAGCGTTTGCTGCAAACAGGTAAAACAACAAACCAATTAATGTCTCAGCAATATTACTCCGAAATCTGTCGCTATATTTCTTAAATAACTGCTCACAGAAACACTGCATTATTTTTTGCCTATAATCCTCAGACAGAAACGAATTTACATTTTGGTGCCATTTATTCGTGATGACAGATCAAACTATTAATCGTTACATTGTCACTGACAGTCTGAAATAATGTTTTATAACTCACAAAGAATATATCTACGGCAGTCTACGTTAAAGAATAAGACATATATTGTAGGGCAAACCCAATTTCTCTGTAAGAAAAGAATCACAACAAAGCGTTACAATCCCATTGTGCCTGAAATTTACATCAGTTGCTAAAAGCCAAGATATTAGGCTTGCAGACTAAAATATAACGTACCAGGCAATATTTAGACTAGCGAGTATCTTCTAAACACGGATAGTTAAACCTAGAAAAATCAGTTGAACACAGAGTTTGCATTGAATCTTAGGTCACAAGACAAGGCGCCGTTCGCAGCCAATGGCCGTAGTCCTTGGCAAGAGCGGCAACACAGTATTGTGACCTAAAATTCAATGCAAAACTGTGTAGCGGTATTACAATCACCTTCATGGTGTCAAAACGCTTGATTTTTAAAAATATTATTCAGTCACTTATAAGCGGTTTTAGCGGTCAACTGATTTTTCTAGGTTAAATGGTCTCCGGCAAACCCATTGGCTCATTATGTGTATGCGGAACCTTACAACTCAAAGATATCTTCACTTCACAAACAGCTCAAAACAATAGCCTTACAACCTTTAACCTCTTCTGATCGCCTTGATCATCTTCTAGCTACAGGTTGCAAATGCACACTGACCGAGTCGATTAATACCGTACACTCTAATTCATCGACTTTATTATTTTGGCTGTTTTAGCTGTGAAATTGGGGATTCTTGGTTTTATGGCGCCCTAGAGACGATTCGAACGTCCGACCTACCCCTTAGGAGGGGGTTGCTCTATCCACTGAGCTACCAGGGCAACTTAATTAGGGGCATTTTACGCTAATATTCTCTAATGAAAAAATTTAAACCGTCTCATGACTCTCATACACCCTACTCGAGAAAATTACCTTAAACCGTAATAATTCTTGGTTTGGTTAGCTTTTTCAACGACTTTGCCTCTGATATTGTTATCCCATTGATTCCAATATTACTAGTACTCTAACAATTTGATTTTGCCGGGTTCAGCGTTACCGCGGTGTTTTGCAATAAGGCGCAGTACACAGGAAAGGGTTATTCCCTTTTCAAGTACTGCAACGCGATTGCAGGACACCACGGTAGCGCCCTTTGGGTGAGCCTGTCAGCGCCCATGGGCGGCGTTGTGCCTTTTGGAAATAGAACGACTATTTCCTGCAAGGCACGCCTTGCCATGAACACTGACAGGCTCACTGAACCCGGCAATATCAAATTGTTAGAGTACTAGCATCTGTATTAGCCGCCGGACCGATTGCACTCGGTTTAATTGAGGGAGTTGCCGACGCACTGGCCTGTTTTATCAAATTATGGTCAGGAAGACATTCTGATGTTATGAATGGACGACGCAAAGGTTTGACTGCTGCAGGCTATACACTTTCTAACTTTGCACTCCCGCTGTTAGGATTAGCTGGTTCGTGGGTCGTCGTCTTAGTATTACGTAGTATTGATCGGATCGGTAAAGGATTACGCAGCGCCCCGCGTGATGCGCTAGTAGCCGATGCAACTCCACCCCATTCGGTTACCACCGCGCTTTAGATAATGCGGGTGCAGTTGCCGGAGGATTAACAGCCGCGGCAGTATTAACATGGTCTGATTTGAGTTTAAGTGAAGTGATCTTATGGTCTGCACTATCGCCGTCAATGCGACATTATTTGTTGGTCCTAATGCTATTTACCTTTGCACGCGCATCTGAAACGTTTATTTTGCTGTTTGGCTATCAACTTGGACTGGATATTGTTGAACTGTTATTACTATGGTCGGCATTAAACTTTTCCAAAGCACTCACGTCAACTGCTGGAGGACAATTAGCAGATTATTTTGGACGAGGTCTATTGATTTTGATTGGTTGGTCCGCCTTCGCTTTAACCTTTTATCTGTTTAGTTTGGTTACCAATGGCCCAGAGTTATGGATGGTGAGTATTCTTTATGGGCTTTTTATCGGCATGAGTGAAGGTGCTGAACGTGCATTAATCAGTGATTATGCACGACCCAATGAACGCGGCACCGCTTTTGGCTGGTATCATCTAATGAGTGGCCTTGCAGCGATCCCAGCGGGATTATTATTTGGCGCAATCTGGCAATTTTATAGTGCTGCAACTGCATTCTTATTTGCCGCCATCATTGCGACTTGCGCAACGCTATTATTACGTTTTCGGGCATGGCCAGGCATGCAAAATAAAGTAAGATAAATACGGAGAAATACCATGGAATGGCTCATAATCACAATATTCATCACAACAGTGGCGTTATGGGTTTACACGCGCCGAGAGAACCCGCTCAAGCCAGGACAATCTGCACCAAATTTCAAGTTAACTGATCAGCACGGAAAGTTTCATACGTTAGAAGAATTCAAAGGCAAATGGTTAATACTGTACTTCTACCCTAAGGACGACACACCCGGCTGCACAAAACAAGCGTGTAACTTTCGTAATGATCAGCAACAAATATCTGAACTGGGCGCCAACGTTATTGGCATCAGTGTCGACAACACTCGCAGCCACGCTGATTTTGCTGAAAAATATCATTTGCAGTTTCCACTACTGGTTGATGACAAAGCGGAAGTTGCTAAAAAATATTATTCGCTTATCAATTTAGGTGTTATAAAATTTGCTCAGCGCAACACCTTTTTAATCGACCCGCAAGGAAAAATCACAAAAGTCTATTTATCGGTCAGCGCCAAAAAAAACTCATTTGATGTCATTGAAGATTTGAAACAACAACAAGCTATTGCATGATCTTTATTGACACCAATCAATAACCGAACGCTCAATAACTTGCAAAATGAAGATTGGATAAATCACACATATAGGTGCATGATGGCAGATTTTACTGAAGATCAACTGACACAATTGAAAGCTGCTATGCAGCAACGCTATTTAACACTGCAAGAAGAAATTCGCAGTGAGCTAACGCATTCGAGCAGTGGGTTGGATATTCATTTAGCTGATGATCTCAACAACATCCCGGATGACATTGACACCGCACTGATTGATAAACAAATCATCGAAATGCGCGAACTAGAAATCTCTCTCAAACAGTTTAGAGAATTAGAATTTGGTGACTGCATTGACTGTGACAATAAAATTGGTTTTGATCGACTCATGGCTTACCCTTCCGCACAGCGCTGCATAGACTGTCAGAACAAATATGAAAAGGCATTCCCACACAAACCGAATCCCTCATTGTAAACTCGCAGAATTATTGTTCTCAAAATCGACTGCAGGAAAAGATATTGTTAATGCCAAGGCCCTTGGGAAATTCATGCAATTTTGGAACCAAATAAAAAACGTATGGATTCAGATCTCAATACAGCGCGCTAAATTAGCAATTCAAAAAAAACGTAAAACTTTGACTAAAAACCGATTAGTTACCGCACCCCATTTGTTGTAATTAAACAACAAGAACACTATTAACTACAAACAATGCACAACATATATTATTGTTTATTTACATGGTGTTAAAAACACAAATAAAGCAGGCCTCGGATTTCATACAAACAAACACACCATTTTTAAAATCAAGGATGCAGCTATTCAGGTAGAATTAGGGCTATCTTTTATTTACTTACTCGTTGTTTTGAAAAATTATTACTAATACTCAAACTCGCTTCCAGATTGAAATTAGAATTCATGATAAAAACAACACACATTATATGAAAAAAATACTCTCTTTTAACTTACAACTACTTGCAGCTGCAAGTATGCTAATGCTCAGTGTACCTGCGGTCAGCTCAAACGATCCGTATGACATTTTCAAGAACGGTAAGTTTTATGCTGATTTACGTTATCGCTATGAGCATGTTGATCAAGCCGGTTTTTCGAAAGATGCGACCGCATCTACATTTCGTTCGCGTTTTGGCTTGCTGTCGGGCGAATATAGAGGCTTTCAAGCATCTGTTGAACTTGATACCATCGGCACCATTGGCAGCAGCCGTTATAACAGTACCATCAACGGAAAAAGCCAGTTTCCAGTTGTGGCCGATCCACGAACCAATGAATTAAACGCCTTGTGGCTTTCATGGAACGGCATACCAGATACCGATATTAAACTTGGCCGCCAACCGATCAACTTAGATAACCAAAGATTTATTGGAACCGTCGGGTTTAGACAGAATGACCAAACCTATGACGCGGTTACACTTAACAACCGAAGTATCAAAAATCTTCACCTTTTCTATAGCTACACCGACCAGGTAAACCGAGTTTTCGGACACAAACACGGTGCCGGCGCATTAAATGCCGAAATCCACTTAGGAAGGGCTGAATATGAATTCCTGCCAAATCAAAAACTTATTGCCTACTCATACTGGCTTGATTTCGACAGAACTTTAGCATCAAACCCATCATCTAAAACATACGGCTTAAGATTAATTGGTAACGTACCTGTGACTGAAGATATCGGCGTCATGTACTTAGTTGAAGGTGCAAGACAACATGACCTCGGCCAAGCCGTTAATGATTACAGTGTCAGCTATTATCATGTGTTACCAGGAATTTCATGGAAAGGCTTTACATTAGAAGCAGGCATCGAATCATTAGGTAGCAATGGCGCCAACGCGTTCAGCACACCACTGTCAACTTTGCATGCACACAACGGTTGGGCCGATCAATTCTTGATCACACCAATTAATGGTTTGCAAGATCGTTACCTCAAGACCACTTATAGAGCGAATGGGATTAACAAATGGGTCGACAACACCGTAGTCCAGTTGTTCTACCATGACTTTAATTCTGTGAAAGGTACTGCAAATTATGGTAAAGAATGGAACGTCGACATTACCAAGCATTTTACCGACAAAGATATGATGCCAATTTCATTTATGAAAGCATGGTCTGTTGGTTTAAGATATGCAGATTATGAAGCACAAGATTTTGGTCGAGACACCAGAAAAGGCTGGTTTACAGTAGGCGCAAGATTTTAAACTAGACCATATTTCCCAAATAAAAGAGCCAGTTTCTTTATACTGGCTTTTTTATTGGCTATACACTCAATCACATTTAGCCTAGAACCCTCAGTTGGATGGCGCTTAGAGTGCAATTGTTGTTTATTTTGGCAAGGCGCAGTGAGAAGTAAACGAGCTCACAACGAATTGCAACGCAACAAAAGGTAAAGAACAGTGTGCTTAGGCATCATAGCGTGGCTCACCCTTAGGGTGCGTGACACCTGACAAAATATTGGTTTCATTTCATAAGACTAGCCAATGCTGAAGCGATCAACTGAGGATTTTAGGTTTAGTCATATAAAAACTTCACAAGCGACTATATAATCATACGTTCCGAACCTTCACATGAAAGATGCGTCGGCATTAAGAATCTTTGAACAACAGCAATCTGTTCGTCATCCATTAATACTGGAGCATGCCCAATCCAGGGAAAATCAACAATTGTTGCACCAGCACCGCGTCTTCTCATTTCCTCTGCCGTTTTAGTATTTAGCACATCAGATTTAGCACCACGTAATACCAATGTTGGTATAGTTAGTTGATCCCAGTATTCCCATAAATCAATATCCTTTAAAGCATGTTCCTTAAAGCTAATAGAAATTTTTGGGTCGTAACAAAAACCATACTGGCCATCCTCAAATTGACGCGCACTATGAACCGTCATATGATGCCACTGCTCCTCACTTAACGGACCAAATGGTACTGAAATTTTCTTTATGTAATCTTTCAGCGCTATTAGGCTACTAAATCTTAAATCCTTACCTACATATTCTGACATCCTTGATAGTGCAGACATCGGTATTAATGGTCCAATATCGCTCATCACCAACTTATTAAGTTTCACAGAAATGTCTGGCTGAATAGCTAACATCATACCAATCAACCCGCCCAGGGAAATGCCGATCCAATCAAGTCTGATACTCTCGTCATATTGATCCTTTATATGCGCAATCAATTCAGCAGCATCAGAAATATATAGCGGGTAATAATCATAGTCTTTTGCATTTTCAAGCCAATCACTTTGGCCACGCCCGACAACATCAACACAAATAACCCGACATGTTTTTGATAGCACTTGTGCCAAATAATCAAAATCTCGACAATTACGTGTTAATCCATGCACACAAACAACCACATGCGGATTATTAGGATCACCCCATTCAGTATATGCGATGTGATGTGGTTTTTTTATCTCACTATTGAAAGAAGGCGTCGACACAAGAAGTTTGCGATTAAACATATTCATAATTTTCACCGAAGAACTATGATTAACTATAGATTGTCTAATTAATACTTATAATTTAAGACAACAAAGAAATTATTTCTTTTAGGAAAGAATCACGCCAATTTATGACTCCAGAAAGCCTTGTCTTAAGCTTTTTCTTTCATTAAAAGATATAACAAATACCAGTTAAAGTAAAACAACAAGATTTAGAAAAAAATTTGAGTTATTACGTAATAAATCTTGCACCCTCACCAAGTACCATGTAAAAAATTTTATTTTTTACATGTGTTAACTATTTACCCCATTTTGTTTCCTACTCATTCAAAAATTAAAAACTAGCCGTGAGTACCACCGTACCATTTAACGTAATTTCGACTAACTGAATATCACGCACATCCTTGCCATTCGGTAACAAGGGAGCAATCTGAATTTCTCCGGTTTCTGGAGAGCTATCGAACTCGATTTCAGCACGGCCAAAACGGTTTGTTGTCATATTGCCAAAGTTTACGCCACCATCACCGAAGTTTACTGATATACCGTAAGTCGTATCTGCTGGCGCATCCTCAATCTCAACCTCAAACTCTTGCTGTACACCGCTATTTTTAGATTCGTGCTTGAATTTCACTTTCCCGTCAATTCTTGCATTTCCACCGACATTAGTTAGTGAGACTTCACGGGAGAATTCGGCTTCATTCTCGTTTTCATCGTCGTCGCGACCATCACGACCATGATCATCATCACCTGCGTCACCATTGCCATTCGCATCCACTTTAACCTCGTCAGCTACCACATGGAGCTGTTCATTCAGAAGGCCCTCTACTTCAACAAATGCATTGATCACTAAATTGCCCCGTATACGAGTTGCGTCGTTAGTGATCACAGTTAAGCTGGCACCACTTTTAGTGTTTACAATAATTGTGCCGCCATTTGCTTGCGTGATAGTCCCTTCAAATTCAACTTTACCTTCACGGCGTTCACCCACCATAATTCGCTTTGCAACAAACGTAGCGTCGACAACCCGGCCCTTGGCATCAACCAATTCGCCTGCCACCAATGAATCGACTGTTCTACTGGCATCCAAGCTTCGATCCCACACAGTTGTATTCGTATTCGCCAAAACGGAAACACCTAAGATTTCTAAGAATGTGCCATCATCTGCAATAAGCAAATTATCGATTTCGCCACGTAAGCGGAACTGCCCAACCCTGCCATCTAGCAGATCAATATCCTCCGCCACAATACCAGCCGCACTAAAGAAAGCACGAACTCTAATGTACTCGCCAATTTCCAATTCAGATAGAGCAATTGAATTACCGCTTGACTCGATTTTAGTACTGCTTGTCACTAAAATAGCAAAATCAAAATCTGACGAATCGGAAAATACGCTGATGGTTAATATACTATCCCCGTCCACCACCTGATTGATCTCTGCAACTGTCGCTCTGAATTCAAGCTCTGAACCCTTAGCGAACACAGTAGAAGAAAGGCTGACCAGGACAATGGCGGTCAGAAACCATTTCATAGCACATAGGATATTCTTCACGGATTGATTCCTTGTAAATTCAAGTAAAGCTTACTGCAATAATTTGATTACCTGCTTGTCATCTACGTCTCTAAAGCTGTGACAATAATATAACTGCTAGGTAAGCAAACTTAATTGCTACTAAGTCTAGTATTCACCAAATGATCATTTAAGCAAATTTTATGCCATAAATTTTTTTCAATAAAAACAGTCAGAAGAATATTCTTTAATATAGATAAGGCGATCACTTGTCGCCATTCTAGGACAAGAAAAAGACTTTAATTACCAACCAACTGTTTTATTGATGTTTATTTTGTCGCTTAAAGTAGACAAAGTGCAGTTTCATGCTTTTTTAGTCTACGAATTTAATCTGACTTAATCAGGCCAGAGCCAAATGGCACTAAGTTGAGCCGCTTCAGCATAAAACAAACGGCTCGTATTACTTCGCGCTGACAGTGGCTTTAGTAAGCGCACATTTCTGGATGATTTGAATCGATGTGGCATGTACTATTAATAGCATTACGTTTAAACCTAAAATCCTCAGTTGGATGGTGTTTAGAGTGCGTTATTGTTTCTTTTTGGCAAGGCGCAATGAGGCGAACTAACGAGTTATTGCAACGAATTGCAACACAGCAAAAATGAAAAAATAGCGTGCTATAAACATCATAGCGAGGCTCACCCAAGAGGTGTGTGTCATATTAAAAATATTATTCTTAATTTCATAAGGTTGGTTTTTTGTGGCGGCCAACTGAGGATTTTAGGTTAAACCAACCCTTGCAGAGAGCGCTAGTCGATGAGATGGATTGGTGAAAATTGGACGAAGGCATTGAATTGGTTCGCTTTGATTACTAGGCGCCGAGTTTGGGCAAACCACGCCGAGTCGCGGGCGATCGTCACTGACATGGATTTACCCGCGGCAAAACTTTGGCGTTTATACCGTGATCGTACCGATTGTGAAAACCACATCAAGGAATTAAAATATGAATTGGCGGAGTAAACACCTTAATCTCAAAGCCCTCTGGGCTACTGAAGCCGCTTTGTTAACCGTTATGATGGTTTGAAGGTATTTGGGACAAGTCTAAGTCCTTTGATTTACCCGTGAAATTTATGCCCGTTCTTTCACCTTAGAAAGTTCTAATGGAAATCTGGCTTGAATCAACAATCGATACAATTACTGCTGTTAAATGAACAGAAGGCTACGACGATGAAATTATCTGAACTTTACTGGCATCGGATTACGCCACTACATTTTCTTTTGTGGCCAATGAGTATCTTATTTAGCGTATTCATACAACTACGTAGATTATGCTATTGGCTGGATATCTTTCCATCGGTAAAATTATCGGTTCCCATTATCGTTGTTGACAGTATCACAACTGATGACGGTGGAAAGACGCCATTAATTCTGTGGCTTGTTGAATTTCTACAAACTCGCGGATTCCGTCCGGGTATCGTAACGCGTGGCTATTCTGACAATCCGGGAAAACCAATGGCAGTAACTAGCAAAAGTGACTATTCTGTCATTGGTGAAAAAATAATATTGCTCGCAAAACGCACTGGAGACAACTGTCCTATTTGGGTTGGTGATGACCGGGCAACGGTTGCACAAGCACTATTATATGCAAATCCAACTTGTAACATCATCATCTGCAATGATGGCCTACAATATCATAGACTCGAACGAGACCTTGAAATTGCTGTTACCAATTTCAGCGAACATAGTTTTGGGAATGGACTTATGCTGCCTGCCGGGCCATTACGTGAGCGTCTTGACCGGCTACAAAATGTCGATGCCGTAATCATCAATGGAAAACAACTAGAACAGCTGGACAGCACCGACTGGGCACCAACCTTTAATATGCGATTGGTCAGCGAAACCATTTACAATGTATCTGAAGCTAGTAATTGTCAATTGATATCAGACCTTAAGGGTCAACGCATACATGCTGTTGCAAACTTTGATAACAGCGAATGGTTTTTTGATTATGTCCAACATTCAGGCCTCAATGCAGAATTACATTCTCTACCAGAACACCATCATTTTTCACAACAAGATCTACAATTTCCTGAGACAGAAGTCATTTTAATGCCCGAAGAAATTGCAATTCAATACGCAACATTTTCAAATGGTAACGTATGGGCGTTACCTGTTGAAGCTTGGGTCAATAATGAACTACAGTCTTTAATTGACAGAAAACTCAATGGAAAACAGAAAGACGGCAAGAAAGTAGTGGCAGCACCTATCCAAATTTCTGACTAACCAAGCTCACTTAAATTAAATACACCCACACTAGCAGAAACTATTTTCTCAACCAAATCATACACGGGCTTAAATCAAGCGCACCGCTAAAAATTCAGAGTTCGCCCAAATGCAAGGCGCGAGAAAATTTTTCAGCGCAGCATATGGTTGATATGTAAGTAAGAAATTTTTTCCGTAACGCAGCAGTTAGGATGAAATCTGGGTTTTTAGAGATGCCCTCAAATGAGATCAATATCGGTCTGATTTCAGGTTAGCCTAATGACAATCAATTAAATCCATATGGCCAAATTGATAAACGGCTTGCACATTATGGCCATCCATAGTCTCCAAACTCAATGCATCCCATTCTCCGCTTAAAGTCGATGCATTCAACCGAGCATTAAATGTCTCTCCCCAAACACCATAGCCTTCTTCATAATCCGAACTAACTATCGTCAGCTTCACTTTCTCGCCGACAACAATCGCGCTACCATGTGAGGCGGAAACACCATTTGCTTCGTAATCAATTGCGCCATAAAGTTCCATATGGCCGCCTTGTTTACGATACACACCAAATTCATAAGCCCAAAGCGGCTCCCCTGTATTACTAAACACTTGCCAGCAAAAATCACCAAAATACTCATCCGCCAAGGAATGAGTCGTTATTAACGATAAAAACAAGCCTGCAATGAGTGATGACCTGATATTCTTTTTCATAGTTACCTCCTGATATTTAATGTAAATCTACCAATAAACCACTGTGATATTAACTGTAACACCTTATGATTGAATATTTTAATTCTAGAAAATTCAATAAAACTTTCTAAACATCACTAATAACAAGAAAAAATTGGCATGAAATAATTATGGTGACCGACTTTGACTCTAGTACTCTGCTATCCGCTAACGCCGATACGGCGGCAGTTCCTCACCAAAAAATTCGCGCATCAAGAAGCCCTCCAGCCCTTCGTTATCCCCCAAGCGTGCAGAAAGCACGACAACACGATTCAAACGGTATGACTCCCAGTTGAAGTCTTCTTGGTGATGCTCACGAATCAATTCAACCATTCTGCGGATAATGGCACGGTGTATGTCACCATCCGGCCCAGCTTCCACTTCGATTAATACACGCCGTGTAGGTGCGTTTCCTGTAGTCCATGAACGAAAGGAGAACTGTGCGTGTCTCGGCCCGATGCGAATAATTTGAAAGATGCCGCTAGTGCCTGGTTCTTGCAGGTTGCGTTTGACTCTGGCCAATCTCAGCTCGTCGGCTGACGGTTGCGGTTCGGCAACCGGCGGCGCATTTTCCTGACCATCAAAAATCCCCGCTACACGGCGACGTGCTCTGGCTTGATTGATGTAATCGGAGAGATCCATCGGCGCAGCTTGCGAAGGTGTTGGTTGAACTGGCAAATCTGGTTGAGTCGGCTCGGTTCGCGGCAATCCTTTTGCCGACTCAATCTTCTCGACCACCTGAGGTTTTATCGGTGGCCTGGCTGGTGGGCTGGGGCGAGGCGAAGGCGGTGTCGGTACTGATTCGGGCGTTTCAGGTTGCGGCTGGACACCTTTAGGAGAGGGCGGAGACGGTTCTGAACTATGGTCTGATTCCGGCAGCTCAACGAAGCGTGCTTCAATTGGCGGCGGCGTTTCGGTTTCGGACTCGTGTTCGGTTGCGGTTAATAAAAACCCAACCCCCCAAATGATCAAAAACCAAACCAAGACCGCCAACGGCAAAGGCCACCACAGTCGTATTTCTGCTGGTCTGGTGATGCGACTCATTGCTGGGGTTATTTGTGTTGAACCGCAATCAAGAAATTCTGCGCACCGGCATTACGCGCCTGCAACATGGCTTTCACCACAATACCTTGTGGCGCCTCTTCATCCGCCGACACGATTAATTTTTGTTGCGACGCTTGCAGTAGTGGTTTAAGTGTATCCGCCAGTGTTTCTAATGTAACCGATGTCTGGTTAATATAAATCTCACTATCCTTTGTTAGCGTTAAGGTAACCGGTTTGTCAGCACTGAGTTTCTCAGCTTGACCTTGCGGCAGATTGACTTGTAACGAATCCAGATTTTGCATGGACAATGACGCCAGCATAAAAGTCGCCAGCAAGAAGAACATCACGTCAATCATCGGAATAATTTGAATTTGACCTTTTCTAACCGCCCTGGATTTACGCAACCTCATGCGTCTCCTCCTGCTGATCGAGACGAATATGATCGATCAATCGCGTGCCGAGACGCTCCATTTCATCCATCGTCTGGGCCTGTAAACGAGAAAAATAATTAAATCCAAACAAGGCTACCAACGCAATAACCAAACCAACAACCGTCGCAATCAGAGCTTCGGCAACACCACCCGTGACTGCCGTTGGATTCACGATACCATCACTGCCAATCACCTGAAAGGCACGCATCATACCAACAACTGTGCCAACCAATCCCAACAACGGAGCGGCTGTCACGATCGTCTCCAATGCCCACAGTCGTTTTGCCAGCGCGGTTTCAATGAGTTGTGCTTCGTCCGCCGCGCGTGATTCCGTCCACCAGGACGGCTGATGCCTATTGGCAATTACCACATCAAAGAAGCGCCTGTAATAATGACGCTGATCCAAACCTGAAAGAATTTTCTCCAAATCTTCCCACTTAAACCCATAGGTATCTATAAGATTCGATAAATCTTTAGAAAGTCTGGCAAAGCGCCAAAAAACAAAGGCCTTCTCAAGCATAATCGCCAGCGCAATAATTGCCAGCAATGACAAAGGCAAGATGATCCACCCACCCAGCTTGAGCATCATCCAGGCTTGACTTAATTGTTCCATTTGTTCTCCAAGTTTGGGTTCTTATTATTACTGAGAGTATTCGGTTTAAAATTATCGAGGAAAGGGGGACGAAACCTCATTACCAACCAGTAAAGGCAAAGTAAAGCATGAATACTATCAAGGAAATGCTGATTTTTATACTTAATCCTAAAACCCTCAGTTGAATGGTGCTTAGAGTGCATTGTTGTTTATTTTTGGCAAGGCGCAATGAGGCGTAATAACAAGTTATTACAACGAATTGCAACGCAGCAAAAGATAAAGAACAGTGTGCTATAAGCATCATAGCGTGGTTCACCTTTAGGGTGCGTAGCATTCGACAAAATATTTGTTTTACTTCATAAGACTGGCCAATACTGAAGCGATCAACTGAGGATTTTAGGTTAATGAGGATATAAAGAAATGCCGCTAAAATGAGAACATTAATAGGCAAGCAAACAGCTCATCGCATTTAGGTTTATTTGCAACTCTTGAATAACTTAAAGCCTATACATTTGATTGTAAGTACTCTCTGATTTGTGGCCGCGTAGCGGCCTGAATTGCTAGTCAGAACTGTTTTGATTTCCCCTAGAATTCATCAGCTCAAGGCACAAAATGTGAGTTTACACGTATAAATGATCATTTTGTAACACAGAAATGGTGAATTCTAGGGGCAAGCTGAATAGTTACGTTTACTTTTTCTTTAAAATATTAACCTCATCAACCAACTCATTATCATCATAGCTAACATGAAAAGCCATCTCTTCCCCGTCAAAAATCATTTCTGTGGGGGTGCCAACAATTTCCCATAATCCTAACGTGACGAGATCCGCCGCGCTGTGAAAGATCACACGTCCAGCTTTTGCCGCTTTGCTATAGCCCTGCACAAAGATAAATATCTCAATCTTTTTGCCCTCCGTTTCTTCACTGATATAAGGCGGCCCAAACTCTGCTAGCAAAGCATTTCTTGATGTTCCGGTCTGGAATAATTCGATATTCTTTGCTGCGGGTTGTTGCGCCGCCATAAAAACCGAACATCCAGAAACTGGAACCGCCAACAAGATTAAAAACATCACAGAAAGAAAATATCGCTTAACAATCGTCATGAATCGCTCCATCCTGGAAAAGCATCAAAACGCTAATCCGCAGTTGAGTTTTTGCTAGTTCTGGACTCAGTGAATCGTAGAACCAGCTTCCCGAAACACCGCATCTATCGCCAACGCATCAAAACGATATTCTCGATTGCAAATGTCATCATTGATCACAACCTCACCAAATTCTTGCAAAATCGAGTCCACTTCTTCGCGCCCTAATGAGCGTAACATGGCATAAATTTTTACAGGATTTTCCTGGCACCCATAATGAACCGTTTGTTGCTCGAAAACACGAATGTTTTCTTCAAAAAACAACTGTTTTAATATTTTCTCAGCAGGTTGTTCCGATAACACATAGTCATCACTGATAGTTGCTGCAAGCGCCTCGGCACGTGCCCAGCCATCAGGGTCTTGCTGGTCGGTTGTCGGTAACTTCTGCAACAAAACACCGAAGACCGAATCATCTGCTGTGGTCAAGAAAAGACGCGACGACAGTTGTTCGGATTGTTTGAAATAATACTCAAATATTTCCGCAATACTTTCACCATCAAGCGGTACGATACTCTGATAAGTCTCTTTCATTGACGACATATCCAGTGTCAACACCAATTGACCATTCCCCAACAAATCAGTAATAGGCTGCGGTTCAATCGATTGTTCACATTTTGCCATTCCCCGTAAATGCAACGCCTCGTCACAATCAATCACCAGCATTGAAACTGGCCCATTGCCGTTTAATTGAACGGTTAAACGGCCGGCTTGCTTCAGGTTGTCACCTATCAATAAAGCCGTAGCACTGATTTCCCCCAAAATTTTTATCGCCGGATTGGGATATTGCCGATCTTGTAACATTTGTTGCCACACACTATCCAGATGCACGATTGCACCTCGGATATCTAAATCTTCAAGTAGAAAGCGTTGTACATAATTACCCATTAATTTCCTTTTGTATTGCAATCCATGCCTGTCCCAAAGAAATCGCGCTGTCATCAGGCGCCATTTGTTGCGCCGTTAAGATTTGCAGCGGCTCAAACAGCAGTTGTTCAGATATTAATCTTAATAGTAAACTGTTATGAAAACAGCCACCACCAAACGCTACTTGCGAAATATTAAATTGATTGACCGACTGTCTAACCCAATCCGCCAAACCGACAGCAAGTGTGGCATGAAATACTGCGGCAGCGTAAGCTATATCGCAACTTTCATCTGACATATCCAGCAAAGCAGTCAACAGCGGCGAAAAATTTAGAATATTTCCCTCATCAATCTGATATCCATCCATCAATGCAGGGACTTGCCCATGCTCTTCAGCCAAATGTTGCAAGCGCCTGGCCGCCTGAGCTTCATCAGTTTGGATCAGATTAACCCCCAAGATACCAGCTGCCGCATCAAATAAACGTCCCATACTAGTAGTAACCGGGCAATTTACTTCTGACAATAACATTGAATAAACCATTTCAGCACCGGGCTGATTGGCAAAACGTTGCATAATTTCATCACTGCGATGGAGCTTGGCCAACACAGCCGCTGCCATACGCCAAGGTTCTCTAGCTGCACGATCACCACCAGGCAACACCAATGGCGATAAATGCCCAATCCGCCCAAACTCAGCACCATCAACCTGCAAAAACTCGCCGCCCCAAGCGGTGTGATCCGCTCCCAAACCAACACCATCCAAAGCCAACCCAAGAACCGGGCGTATCACATCATACTCAACACAAATGGCCGCAATGTGCGCATGATGGTGTTGTACTGCCAGCTTTGGAATGTTATTTTCTTCAGCAAAAGCACAAGCAAAGTGCGTGCTATAAAAATCCGGATGCAGATCATGTGCCACAACATCCGGTCGTATATTTAATGCTTCACACATATGCTGCACTGTGTCATCCAAGGTTTTCCGGACGCTGGCACTGTTGAGGTCGCCAATAATCGGTGAAATATAGGCTTTGTCGCCATTCGTCAAGCAGATGGTGTTCTTCAACCATGCGCCACAAGCCAAAACAGAAGGACCACGCTTTGGCAAAACAATCGTTTTAATCGCTATCTCTTCCGTCATGGTCATCTCATTACTACGAGATCGCCGTCTTTCGGAAGCCAATTTTTATCCAGTCAATCCATTCTTGCATTCCTTCCCCTTGTGTTGCCGACAACTGAATAATCGGCAATGAAGGCTTAATACGATGTGCATACTCAATGGTCTTTTCAACATCGAAAGTTAAATGTGGCAACAAGTCACATTTATTCAGCAACATCAGATCAGCCGCATGAAACATGTCAGGGTATTTAAGCGGTTTATCTTCTCCCTCCGTCACCGACAGAATCACCACTTTATGCGCCTCCCCCAAATCAAAACCAGAGGGACAAACCAGGTTGCCAACGTTCTCGATCAATAACAGGCTGTTATCTTGCAATGATAATTGCTGCATGGCTTTACCCACCATATGCGCATCTAAATGGCATCCCTTACCAGTATTGATTTGCATGGCTGGGGCGCCTGTAGCACGAATACGCTCAGCATCATGATCGGTCTGTTGATCCCCTTCTATGACTGCTATTTGCAATTGGTCATACAAGGCTCGAATGGTTTCAATTAGCAGCGTTGTCTTACCAGAGCCGGGACTGGACACTAAATTAAGCGAGAAAATTCCATGATCAGAACAGAAACGACGATTATCTTCGGCAAAACTATTATTCTTTGCCAGGATATCTTGTTCAATCTTAACCATACGTGCCTGACTCATGCCTGGCGCATGCGTTCCTGCAACACCCGTACCAAAGTGGATGGTGCCGTGATGATCACCATGCGAGTCTGTCACCTTCTGTTTGACGGGATTAAAACGTAGTGTTTGCCCAGGTTCTTTATGCTGCTGGATTAATTTGCCATTAATGCGCGTTTGGCCGACGCCACAACCACAGGTTGTACACATACTTACTTACCCCACCTCAAGTTCTTTAATCTGCATGCCATCACCTTGCGTGATTTGTAATGAAAAACACCCACAGTGCGGACAGGCCTCATAATGTGTCATGATGGACACGATGCTTTCACATTGGTTGCATTGGGCTTGTCCTGCCACTTCAATAATTTCAAGTTTGCACTGTTTTGCAATAGTATCTTGCGCCACAATATCAAAGTAAAAGCGTAAGGATTCGGTTTCCACACAAGCCAACTGCCCAATCTCCAACCATACTGTTTTCACATGAGCGAATTGCTGTTTTGCTGCAGCCTCTTCTATGATCTGTACTATATTTTCCGCCAACGACATTTCGTGCATATTTAGCTTAGCAACAGCACACCACCGTAAAGCGCAATCAGCACACCACTCATCCGTAGCCACAACCCACTAAACTTCCTTAGCAGTAAAGCCATTCCAATCCCACATAAATGCAATAGCGATGTCGCCAACATAAACCCTATCGCATAGGAAATAATCGATACAAGCTGCGGCATCTCGCTTCCATGCGCATAGCCATGGCATAGTGCAAACAAAGCAATTAGGATGATGCCAACCCATTGCGGTAAATATCCACCACGATAAATCAGCCCCCCTAACACCAGCAACGATATTATAATGCCATGTTCAGCCAAAACACTCGGCAACGTCAGTACACCCAACAAACCACCCAACCCCATTACCACGACAAAAGTCAATGGTAAGACCCAAACCAAGCGCCCAACTGTATTTGCCGCCAACAAGCCCACTGCCAACATGGCTAAAACATGATCCAGGCCGCTTAACGGATGAAAGAAACCATGTAATAGGCCATCATGCAAACTATCACCAGAATGCGCCCAAGTCTGTGTGGAAAATAACATCACAATACAAAAAAATATGTTGGATGGCCGTCGGAAAAAATTTTTCATAACTGCTAACTCGTTAATTGATCGATATATCTTACTGATTCCTGCAAATTCCGGACTGCTTGCTCACCAAGCGCATCCCCCAATTCAAAATTATAACCACGAATTCGCATCAAAAAAGCTGGTGGTGCGTCATACTGATAAACCTGTTGAAAAATATACAGTAGCGCAGCAGGGGTTAATGCGTGACTGGTATAGCTCTCATCCTTCATTGCATGCACGACGGAGAACACATACGGTTCATCACACGACATATCCGCATCAACAAATATGACCCGATCATAGCCTGTCAAATCAGTGACATGCTCAATCAACAGTTGCATATCCGTCTGGCAGGTCACATACTCAGATTTACGCTGCACAATTTGATTGGCTAGCATCAAGCCCAACGCATCATCCCCACGTCCTGGATTCCCATATCCAAATAGCAATACTTTTGGTATTGTATGAGTCTCACCAAAGTATTTGTTAGTATTGTTTTCTATCAACTCACCATCCATCAATATTTATGCAGCAACTACTCATCACACTGGGAATAATTTTACTCCTGTTAGGCGTGGCCTGGCCGCTGTTATCCAAATTGCCATTTGGTCGCTTACCCGGTGACATTGCGATTGAGCGTGAAAACTTCAGTTTCTATTTCCCACTCATGACTGGTTTGTTAGTATCCGCGGTGCTATCACTCATATTATGGTGGTTTACACGCAAATGATTATTGATCGCCTTTTTGATTCACAAATATTTATCTTCCAAGAGATTAAGATGAGATTTAAGCGTCCTCTCGCTTAAAAATAAATTAGTGTAATGACCAACTGAGAATTTTAGAGCCATCGCAAATAATTATTTTCACACGAAAGTATGGGAATAGGATAAAGCATAGAAGGAGTGATCAACTATAAAAATTTTAACAAATCACTGACACCTAGGACTTCAATTCTAGTACCATAAATCACTTGACCTACCACTTCCTAAGCTGATACAAGAGACCTTAACTGAGTTGTCATTCCGCATTTTAAATCAGTTACGATTGCGTGTGAAAACCCCTCAGTTGATCGCTTCAACATTGACCAGCACTTTTACTGCTCACTTAATAATAATTAAGCAATACATACCAGACAAATATCCTGAAAATGAGGTATAAACCTCCTAGAAAACCAGGAGCTTTGTGCCTTTCTATTTCTCTTACAATACATCATAATTTAGTTGTGTTTATAATGAAGATTGCAAATAATTTGAGCAATGTATCCATTACCAAACTCACGTTATTAGTCTTTACTATTATGCCTCATCATTAACTTTTAGGAGTTCTCTATTATGAAAGCATCTCAATTGATTCTGGCTGCAACACTAGCTGGTGCAACGGTAAGCGCACAAGCAGTAACAACGATCGGGGGTATCGATTTTGCCGACAACGCATTTGCTGATTCCTTAATTAGCTCAACCGGAAGTTATACGACATCCGGCGGTTCTTTAGCCTCTGTTCTGACCGACACAAATCCAGGTACTTACGCTTTTTCTCGTTCAAGAGGAGCAAGTGTGGATTTAGGTTTTACCGATAACGGCGCTTATAACTTAGCTGGTAATGATCTGGCGATCTTTGAATTGGGCATTCCAGACACTGTTGAAGTGACTATCGGTGCCACAACTCTGAGTTTTTTGACAACAAATACTGGATTCAATGCTGGCGGCTTTAATTTGAATGTGGCTTTTGTCGATTTCTCTGATTTTGGTGTCGCTCATGGTGCCAATCTAACCTCTGTACTTCTCGGCCTGGATATTCCTGCTGCGACTACTGTACCTTCTTTATCTTTAGTCGGCGCTCTTAATGTGTCGCCAGTACCCGAACCAGAGACTTACGCCATGTTACTGGCTGGTCTTGGCTTAATAGGGTTCACGGCACGTCGTAGAAAAGAGTCAGCAACACGTAAGGCGTAATGCTGGGCATCTATAACGCGAAGCGAATTGTACCGAATTTATTTCAATTCGGTACAATATGTGCCCTACGTCAGCTAAAAAAAGATAGTTGATTGTGGTCAAGTAAACCAGCACGCCAATCAACCATCACATATGCAAAATGTGGGTTTAGGTTTAGATTCGGCCTAGAAGGCCGCACTCAGAAAAACCTTAAATGGCCTTGCTGAAGAACGAAGGCTAATCATTGCAAAGTGCAACACAAAATGCAGTGACATAGAACCTCAACAATTCTCATTCACATCAATATATTGACTAGTGGTCAATCTCACCATTGGTTCCTTTAGTGAGTTGATTAACCAACACACCTTCAACATCCCGCAACTCAACTTTCAACGGCATTTTACCCAGCGCATGGGTGGCACAAGACAAACAGGGGTCATAGGCACGTACAGCCACCTCCAAATGATTCAGCAACGCCTCGGTAATTTCATGGCCATCCAGATATTGATTGGCAACGGACCGTATCGATTCATTCATGGCTTGATTATTACTGGTGGTTGAAACAATCAGGTTGGCTTTAGTCACCAATCCTTCTTCGTTAATCTGATAATGATGAAATAAGGTACCACGTGGCGCTTCAATCACACCAATACCTTCTTGCCGCTTATCTCCCTTCTCAGCGATCAAATCATCACTAACAATTTCCGGATCAAGCAACAATTCATGAATCGATTCGGCACAATGTAACGCCTCAATCATGCGCGCCCAATGATAAGCCAATGTATCATGTACAAATTCACCTTGCGCAAATTCCCGGAAATGTTGACGCGCTGCTTCTGCCAGCGGTGTTGAAATGCGATCGCTATTATTAACCCGCGCCAACGGACCGACGCGATACCAACCTTGCTCTTTGCCCAATTGGCACAAATAAGGGAACTTCATATAGCTCCAGGAGCGTACTTCTTCACGCAAAATTTGTTGATAGTCACAATAATCACGCTGGTCAAAAATGCTCGCGCCATCAGCATGACAAGCACGCAACCCGCCATGATAAAACTCCAGCTCTCCTTCTTCCCCGACCATACTGAGAAAATTCGTTTGTAAGGTGGCAAAATCACGATGTTCCGGATTTGCAATGTGAATCTGTTCATTCAGGGCAAGCGCCTCCTGGCCCCATTGCAATACATCCGCAATCTCATTCAACAAAGCATCACGTGCCACAATGCTCAGCGCCTTATTCATCCCACCTGGCACTGTGCCCGTTCCATGTACGCGCTTTCCAGTAATCGCCTCAATAATCTGCTGACCATATTTACGCAACCTAACACCTTTCAGCGCAATTTCCGGATACTTTCCCAACACGCCAACGATATTACGTTGTGCCGGATCACTACCAAAACCAAATAAAAAATCAGGTGATGAAAGATGGAAAAAATGTAGTGCATGGGATTGCAAGATTTGACCAAAATGCAATAAGCGACGCAGCTTGGTTGCTGTTGGCGTTAGTTGGCTAACGCCTTCTATTTGGTCAACTGCCTTGGCTGCGGCCAATTGATGACTAACCGGACAAATACCGCATAAACGCTGTACAAAGAATGGCACTTCCCAATAGGGGCGCCCTTGAATAAATTTCTCGAACCCTCGAAACTCGACAATATGAAAACGTGCCTCCTGGATGTGGTTATCCGCATCCAGCAACAACGTAATCTTGCCGTGCCCTTCAACACGGGTAACCGGATCAATCGCTATCCGACGGGTGGTGGGTGATGGTGGTTGATTTTTTTCCATACCTAATCGTAATGCAAATGATCGCTGGATAATACGGGTTCTTTGCCAGCCAACAAAGGCCCAAGAATTTGCAAAAACGCATCTGCCGACGGCGGACACCCAGGCAAATAATAATCCACCGGAACCACTTCATGGATGGGGTAGACTTTATCCAATAACAGTGGCAATTCAGTGTCATTTGGAATCTGCGGATTAGTAACGCCGATACCTGTTTCATACGCTTCTTGCAAACAATCCTTTAAATCAAAATGGTTACGCATAGCCGGCACACCACCATTTATCGCACATGCCCCCACGGCAATCAATGTCTTACAGTTGGCACGAAATTCCTGTAACACCTTCACATTTTCGGCATTACACACGCCTCCTTCAATTAAACCAATCTCACAAGATCCACAATGTTTTATATCGGTTAATGGCGAGCGGTTAAACTCAACTTGTTCCAGCAAAGCGACCAGACGTTCATCCATATCCAGAAATGACATATGACACCCAAAGCAACCGGCTAATGATGTCGTAGCAATTCTGATTTTTGGCTTAGTTATCATCTGATTTTGATTCTTTTGCGATACTTTCTTGCAACCCAATTTCGCTAATGGTGTGTTGATCATAAATCCGCTCACCAATCGGCACATCATAACCCTGAGATTTTTTCAAGATTGCACCAACCGGACAAATATTCGCTGCTAAGTCATCCACTTCAAGATTGCTGTCAACCAATTTCCCACTACTTGAATTCACAATCAAATGTGCTTCGGTACCTCGACCGGCAATAGCAAAAACGTTCTTCCCATCCACTTCACGACTGGCACGTACACACAAGTCACACAAAATACAGCGATCTCGATCCAACACAATATCCGCATGCGAGGCATCGATTTTTCGCCTTTGATAAAACTGCGGGAAATGCTCATCCAACATGCCTAAGAAATAACCCATAGCCTGCAATTTACAGTTACCCGATTTCTCGCAAGATGGACAAATATGATTGCCTTCAATAAATAACATTTGCGTAATGGATTTTCGTGCTGCATTGATGGCTGGCGTGTTGCTACTAATTTGCTGACCAGCAACAGCCGGTGTGGTGCAAGCCGCCACACTTTTCTTACCGATTTCAATGCTACATAAGCGGCAATTGCCATGTGGCGTCAATCCCGGATAATGACACAAATGCGGAATATAAACTTTTGCCGCCAGCGCAGCATCCATAATCGTTTGCCCCACTTCAAAAGGGACCTCCTGACCATCAATTGTAATTGTATTGTGAGTCATAGATTATTTTAGATGCGCCGCCGCATCATCACGTTGCGTGATTTGGCGCGCCTCCTCAAGTGTCTTATCCAAATCGAATGGTGACATAAAAGATTGTTGTGTCAAATTTTCCTCAAATACTTGCGGAAAGCGTTGCAAACCATCAATAACATGATGTGCTGCGGTATGACCCAATCCACAATGTGAATAGCGTTGAATCAATTCGCTCAACCGCTTAATCTCCACAATATCTTGCCGTGTACCTCTACCCTCAGCGATTTTATCCAGATTGTTTTTTAACAATTGGGTTCCCACCCGGCAAGGCGTACAAAACCCGCAACTCTCATGCGCAAAGAAACTGGCAAAGTTTCGGTTAATTGTTAATAGATCTCGATGCACACCAAAAACCATGAAAGACCCACCAGTTGATAAATCTTCAAAAGCAATCTGGCGATCAAAATCCTGTTTCCCAATTAACACTCCTGCCGGGCCGCCAATTTGCACCGCCTGTGCATCACTCGCTTGACAATCCTGCAAAACTTGCTGAACACTCACACCAAATGGGTATTCATAAACACCAGGCAATTCACAATCACCACTGACACTCAGAATTTTACTGCCGGCCGACTGCGTTGTTCCCATAGTTTTAAACCAGGCACTGCCATGCACTGCAATATGTGCAGCAGCAACAAAGGTTTCGACATTATTCACTACAGTCGGTTGATTCAAATAACCGTGCGTCACCGGAAACGGCGGACGAATGCGCGGAATACCCGGCTTACCTTCCAGGGACTCTATTAACGCCGACTCTTCGCCACAAATATAAGCCCCGGCACCCACGACAATTTCGATATCAAAATCAAAATCTTCTTTACCCAGAATCCGCTGGCCCAACAACCCCGCTCGCCGATACGCCGCTAAAACTGTTTGCAAATCGGACAATAGAAAACGATATTCTCCGCGCAGATAGATAAAGCCTCTTTCAGCACCGATAATAAAAGCACAAAGTGTCATCCCTTCTAACATTGATTCGGCATGTTGTCGTAACAACAAACGGTCTTTAAAAGTCCCCGGCTCTCCTTCATCTGCGTTACAAACCACATAATGCCCAGCACCTTCAGCTTGTCGACAAAACTGCCACTTCTGCCCAGTACTAAAACCAGCCCCACCACGTCCACGCAAACCGGACGCTAGAATGGTCTCCAGCATTTCGTTCGCACCCTGTGCCAAAGTATTTTTCAAACTAAGGCCCGGGATGAAATTCTGATTAAGCAACAAGCCCTTTTTGTTTACCGATTCATGAACTTGGAACCACTCTGCGGGCCAATCTGCCAGTGACGTTTTAGCATTGATCAACTGTGCAATGTGGTTGACTCTATCGGCATTGTGCAGAATCAGCGGCATGCCATTAACCAGCATGGCGGAACCATGATCGCACATACCAATGCACGACGTCTCACCGAGACTGACTAATCCATCAGAACGCGTTTCGCCAGGCGAAACATCCAGCGCTTGAGTGAATTGCAACAAGAAATTTTCGCCACCCACCAAATACCCGCAACTGGTGCAATTACTCAGTAAAAGATGGTATCGGCCACAAGGTCCCCGGGAAAAGAAAGTATAAAACTCAACGACTGCAGTAACTTGACTAACCGGCAAACAAAATTCATTCGCCACTTGCTGCATTGATTCAGAAGAAATACACAAATGCTGTTGCTGCAACGCATACAACCGATGCAGCAGGTGCACAGATTTTGAATCAGGATTGTTTGAAATGGATTGATTCATAATTACCAAGTATAGCGGGAACCGGATCAAAATGACAAAAAGGTTAAATTAAACCAATAATGCCGCAACAACCCCGGTAATAAAAATTCCATCAAAAGTTCCTGCACCACCAATTGACGCAAAAGGTGTTCCAAGCTTGGGAATTGATTTCATATGAAATAAGTCGGCACCAATCAAAACACCGATTGTTCCACTGATATAGGCTAATGGCGCAGCTTGTTCTGGACTCAGCGACATACCAACCAATGCCGCACAGATAGGAGCAATTAAAATCGGCATAACGATACCAACACCGGGAATTAGACGACTAAAGTAATAACTCACCATCGTCACAATTACAATCCCCATCACAGTAGAGGGCAAACCGAGATCGCTATTAAAAAACAAATAAATAGACAGCACGACCGGAATCAAACACCCTCCCAAATTGACTGCGATTAGCGTCTCGTTACGAAACGGCTGCACTGGAATTTTCAGCAGCCCCCAGATTGTTGGTTGAATAATATTTTCGGGTGACGCATCACTCTTAATGCTCATGACGGGTAGATTAACGGCACTGCCAAATAATGACAACAACATCACCAGAAAACCCAAAGTTGGCGGCAAACCTAATTTTGCAAAAGCAAACGCCAGTATTTCAATCTGGATTAAAACCAGCAGAAACACCAACAAAAAAACAAAAAGAATGAGATGGGGAGGTGAAAAGGAGCGCTTCATCTTTTAATATATGGTAAAAACCAACTTGTTCACAAGATATTGACAAAGTAACAACATTCACAATAAATGCTATGGTTCTTGATAATAACAGGCTCAAGCAAATTACTTGTTGAATATTATGTCAGTTTCTGCAAAACCAACCTAGTGGTGAAAATATGCATGCTAAACAGTTATTGCTTGGTCTCATCATCGGCTTGTTTGGCGTCTTCGTGAACCTGACACCATTAGGTCTGACGCTTGAAGAAAAATTCGGGCTCTATTGGCTATTTCATTCACGTGGAGCAGTCACAGCACCTGATGATGTTGTAGTGGTGGCAATTGACCAAACCTCGGCAACAGAGCTCGATTTACCCATTACTCCTCGATCATGGCCACGTGAATTACACGCACGACTGATCAATAAACTAACCGCAGCTGGCGCCCAAGTCATTGTCTTTGATTTGTTGTTTGATACACCGGGCATCATCCCTGAAGACAATATCAAGCTGGCACATGCCATGCAAGAAGCAGGCAATGTTATCGTCGCTGAACGGTTAGTTTTTGAGGAGTCTAAAATTAATATAGATACGGGCGACTACCTGTATGAACTGATCGAACAAGAAGGACCTTCTCAACTACTGCCTGAAATTGCAGAAGCCTCAGTAGCGCATACTTCATTCCCACTGCCCAAGGCAGCCAGAGTCGATCACTTCTGGACATTCAAAACAGGGGCTGGAGACTCGCCGACTATGCCGGTTGCCGCATTACAAACTTTTGCATTAGATGTTTATGATGAGTTTATTCGCTTATTACATCAGGCCAACCCAATTCATGCAGAAAAATTACCGGCTAATAATGACGCACTAGACGTTGAAGACCTTATCTTCACCCTGCGCAATATCTTTATTAGTGACCCTAAAATTGCACCATCGATGCATGCCTCACTCAGTCGCGACAATAACCTAGATGCAGCCAAGAAAAGAAAAATTATCGCGCTGCTGAATTTATATACGGGTGACGACATGCGATATCTTAACCTCTATGGGCCACCACGCAGTATTGAGACAATTCCCTATCATCAAGTATTAAAACTGAATGACAGTCATCAAACCAATCAAATTAACTTCAAAGATAAAGTTGTTTTTGTCGGCTTCTCCGCAGCGACGCAACCCGAACAAGATAAAGTTCGCGATGATTACCATACGGTATTTTCTAACCCAGATGGCCTCTTCATCAGCGGCGTAGAAATTGCTGCCACAGCTTATGTCAATTTATTGCATAGCAAAACCATTCAACCTTTTTCTTTCACTGCAAGTTTGGGCCTTCTTTTTGTGTTCGGTTTTGTAATCAGCTTGATCTTTCTGCTGTTACCGAACCGGTTTTCCATTATTTTAGGTAGCCTACTAACCATCGCCTATATTTCCGTTGTACTGTACCAATTCAAACAAACAGCAATCTGGTTACCGCTCATTGTACCAATGCTCCAGTTGCCACTTGCACTGTTCGGTGCTGTCTTGCTGCGATACCTTAATGCAAAAAAAGAACGTGAACAGCTTCGGGTCGCATTTGGCCGATTTATTCCGGAACGCGTAGTTAACGATATCGCCAAAAACTCTGGTGCAATTCTTACGAATAATCGACTGGTTTTCGGCATTTGCCTCGCAACCGATGCAGACATGTATACCTCTCTGGCAGAAAAAATGGACCCAATGCGTTTAAGCGAGTTAATGAATGATTATTACAACGTACTGTTCGAACCTGTCCGGCGGAATGACGGTATCGTATCCGATGTTGTTGGCGACGCAATACTAGCCATCTGGGCCGCCCCTAAAAAAAACATAAACCTGAGACGGAAAGCCTGCCTGGCATGCCTTGAAATGACACAAGCCCTAACCGAATTTAACGCCAGCGATAAGGAGCCAACATTACCAACACGAATTGGTTTACATGCCGGCGAAATGTTTTTAGGTGTCATCGGAGCAATTGACCACTGGGAATATCGCGCTGTAGGCGATATCGTCAACACAAGCAACCGTATTCAAGGTGCGAATAAATACTTAGGCACACGTTTGTTAGTATCCAGCGAGACTGTGGCCGACTTAGAAGAATTCCTAGTCAGACCATTGGGTGACTTCCTACTGGCAGGAAGATCATCCCCCGTGAGTCTAACGGAACTGATCACACAAAAATCATTAGCCAATGATCAACAACAATGGCTATGTGAGAAATTCTCTTATGCCTTAGATGCCTACCAGGCACAAGAATGGCAACAAGCCATCAATCATTTCTCAGAAATCCGCAAAATATTCCCCAATGATGGGCCCACACGATTCTTTCTTACATATTGCCAGCAATATATGCAAACACCACCAATCGATTTGTGGAATCCGGCAATTCGGCTGGAAAACAAATAGCAGTAATACCCCAGCAACCGTTTCCCCAACTTAATAACAAAACATTCCAAAATTTGGCATTTGATTTGTGTTGTGAGAAACCTCACAGATAATAATAACTTTGTAGTCTAGAGTTAAATACGTTATATTTGATGTTAGTAGAAAGAAAATTACATCAATAAATTAAAAGGTTATTTACCGAAACAATCAGAACAAAAAACTTGGATATTGTGCATTTAACTCACTTAATGGGTTAAATAGCCGCAATCACACTCAACGGCGAGAGAAGTGAATCGAAAATGAGGACTTGCTGGATACCGCATGCATTGAAAAACAATGCCTCAGCAACTGCTCTGTTGCTATTTTTTCTCATGCCTATTTTAGGGCAGTCAAATAACACTTATGCGTCAGAACGCTGTGAATCAACAGTCGCACAACTTGTCTCGGTCCAAGGTTCCGTTGAAACGCGTCACGTTAATGAAACCATCTGGCGGCCAGCAACAATGAATGGCACACTTTGTTCCGGCGATATGGTTCGCGTACGATCATATAGCCGCGCATCACTGCGCCTAAGCAACGAAAGCATGCTCAGGCTCGACCAGAGAACCACCATCACATTTACTCAGCCGCCACCACAAGATCAAGAAACATCTCTACTCAACATGCTGAAAGGGGCGATCCATATCATCACTCGCACACCCAAACCGTTCAAAATCAGAACACCGTTTCTTAATGCAACAGTCGATGGCACCGAATTCTTTGTTGGTGTTGATGATAACAGCGCCAAGGTGGTCGTTTATGAAGGGCAAGTGACTGCCGCCAATGACCAAGGTAGCACTGTTCTGATTGATAATGAAGCGGCCGTTGCCAAAAGTAATCAAGCCCCGCAAAAAGAAATCATCATTCGGCCTATTGACGCCGTTCAATGGGCGCTTTACTACCCACAAATCATTGAGAACCAATCAAATGCCAAGCTGCAAAGTGATGACAAAATCAGCACGCTAATCCACCAGGCTGTCGGCTTGTTAACGGTCGGGCAAGTCAATGAAGCCAAAATTATTCTTGAGCAAGTCAGCACACTTGAACCAAACAACAGTGACACCTTCGCACTACAAGCCATCATTGCCGTAGTGCAGAACGAGAAAGAACACGCCTTAAACCAAGCCAACAAGGCCGTTGAACAAGACCCAATCTCCTCGGCTGCAAGAATTTCACTGTCATATGCCCAACAAGCTCATTTTGAAATTGAAGCGGCGTTGGCCAGTATTCAGGAAGCCGTATTGCTTGACCCCAACAATGCATTGATATGGGCCAGACTGTCCGAACTACAAATGTCAGTCGGCAATCTAGATCGCGCATTAAACACAGCCCAACAAGCGGTTCATTTAAATGCGAATCTTGCTAAAACACAAACGGTTTTAGGTTTTGCGCACTTATTACAAATTGATACCAAAACAGCGAAAACAATCTTCACTAAGGCCGTCCAGCTTGATCAATCAGATCCGATGCCACGATTAGGCATGGGACTGGCACTAATCCGTGAAGGGGCACTTGAAGCGGGCCGCATTGAGCTAGAAATAGCCGCCAGCCTAGATCCGGCCAATTCGCTAATCCGCAGTTATTTAGGCAAAGCCTATTTTGAGGAGAAACGCTACCCCCTGGCCGAAACACAATTTGACTTGGCTAAAGTACGCGACCCATTCGATCCCACGCCGTGGTTTTACGATGCGATTCAGAAACAAACGCAAAACCGGCCGGTTGAAGCACTGCAAGACATCCAGAAATCAATTGAATTGAATGACAACCGTGCGGTATATCGCTCCAAACTGTTATTGGATCAAGACCAAGCTGGGCGCAGTTCGAGTTTGGCACGCATCTATGACAACCTGGGATTTGGGAAACGTGCATTAATGGAAACGGCCAAGTCCTTAAGCCATGACCCGTCCAACCATTCCGCACATCGTTTCTTAGCCGACACTTATACTAATCTACCTAGGCACGAAGCCGCCCGCGTCAGTGAATTACTACAAGCCCAATTGATGCAACCGATTAACGTCAACCCGGTGCAACCCCATTTGGCCGTTGCAGACTTGAATATTATTACCAACACGGGGCCGTCAGCAGCGGGATTTAATGAATTCGCGCCGTTGATGGAACGAAATCGTTCACAACTGGTGGCGTCTGGATTTGGCGGTAATAACAGCACATTTGGCAATGAAGTCGTTTTCTCAAAACTTTACGAACGCACCTCCGTCAGTCTGGGACAATTTCATTACCAAACCGACGGGTTCCGCACCAACAATGACCAGAACCACGATATCCTTAATGCGTTTATACAACATGCCTTAACCCCAAAGCTCAATATTCAAGCAGAAATACGCACTCGTAAGACGGATCAAGGTAATTTACTACTGGATTTTAAAAGGGGTTTAGATGACGCCTTATCAAATCAAAATCGTATTCGGCGAAAAATAGATGATGATATCGCGCGAGTTGGCGCACGATACAACCTAACACCAAATCAAAACTTCATTATTTCAGCATTCTATGTTGAGAAAACCACCGAAAGAATCAATTTTTCTAATAACCTCAACAATGAAGAGATTATAAAAGATTCGGGTTTCCAAACTGAGTTGCAATATCAACTCCTTGGCAAATGGTTTAATTTAATCGCGGGTTCTAGTATTTATCATTTCGACACAGATACTAGTGAAAATACAAATACACGAAACATTAACCCAGTCACATGTTGCACAACATTCAACTCAAGTAGAAATAGTGCGAATGGCTATATCTATACAAACTTAATTTTCAATCCAGATCTTAATGCCACACTTGGCTTTAGTTATGATTCTTTCAGCAACACTGGGCATACGATTAATCGATTTAACCCAAAACTTGGACTTCAGTGGAATATCTTAAACAATGTTCGGTTACGTTTTGCCTGGACTGAAAACATCAAAGCACCTCTCGTTACCAAGCAAACCATCGAACCGACTCAGGTCGCTGGATTTAACCAAATTTTCGATGATACCAACGGAACCAAATCGCGTCGCATTGGTATTGGGCTTGACGCTCAATATCAAAACAAGATATTCAGCGGTTTCGAAATATCCAGCCGAGATTTAATCGCACCAATTTTCTTTGGCGAAGATAGTGTAATCACACAAAAGCGAGAAGAAAAGCTTTATCGTGCTTATCTTTATGGATTGTTACATAAAAACTGGACTGCAAAAAGCGAAGTACGATTTGAGCAATTCTCCCGTGCCGAAGCAACCCGAAACCGTGGAGAACCACACCAGATTGATACATTAAGTGTTCCAACCGGAATCAGTTATTTCAACCCTCAAGGGATATTTGCCAATCTTACCGGCACATTTGTCCGTCAAGAAGTTGATCGACGGGGAACACAAAATGAGGGCACCGAAAATTTTTTCCTGGTTGATGCTTCGCTGGGTTATCGATTCCCTAATCGAAGAGGCGTATTAAGTGTTGAAGCCAGAAATATTTTCGACCAATCTTTTTTATTCCGCAACATGAATTTCATAACCGCAGAACCTATTAATTCACGATTTGTTCCAACAAGAACAATTTTTGCAAGGCTGACTTTAAATTTTTAAAAGGGGAAAAACATGTTAAATACCAGAAAGTTAAAGATTTATATCATCATATTAATAGCATTTATCCTAGCAAGTTGTGCACAACATACTCCACACAAAGAATTATCTACCGGTCTTGCCAAAAAAGTCCAAGAAGTCGTTGGGAAGGATTTTGATTTTGGCAATCTGGTTATTATGGATGCCACAACAGGCAAATCGGTGTTCTTGAAACGCACAGAGAGAATGGAAGATGGTCGGTTACAGTATGTAACTAAACCTATTTCTGGCGCTATAACCGTAAAAAAACCTAAGGACGTGTCCTCTTATTCAGTATTTGGTGCAGAGATTATGCAAAACAATGATCCTGAGCTACCACAATGCAACGACATCGGGCATTCATTTTGTAACATTGTCACAATCAATAACGAAACAGTGCTCATCTGCAAAAAAACCGAAAGTCTTATTCAAGGAATTTTAGGAGCAGCCGGCGACACAATTGAAACAGTAATCAAAATTCCTGGAACAATTTTACAGCCAAAAGAACTTACTGACATACTTGTAAAGCTACCAAAAGAATTGACTGAGGAACTAACAGAATTGGGAGGCGGAACAATTAATGATATCGGCTTCCTCATTGTTCAAAATCTTAAAGATGGCGATTTAAAACTGCTAAAGGATGACGACTATGAGAAAGTTGATTACGAAAGCATGCGTGATTGTATCAGCACATTAACCAATGTAAAAAGCACATCGTCAGTCGTTTATGAGGGCTCTTGTTGCTCCGCCTCATCAAGCAACGGTAATGAAAAAGTAACCTGTAACAGGCGATGCTAGAAGTGTCTGCAATTTAAACCATCATAGGCAACTTCTGTTGCCTATGATGTTGTGTTGCACCAAAATCACAAAAACTTGGTTAGATTGTTGCCAGACCCAAATAACTAAAATCAAGTGTTCCTACCAGTTCATTGCCAGACCATAACTCATTGATCACGTCAACCGCTTCATTACTCACTAATTCGGCCAATTGCTCATCCGTCCAACTCACTGTTTCAGGTGTTTCACTTAGCGTTTGTTGAAGCAATGCCTGGAAATCTTCCGAATTACCATCATTCGGGAATGCGTTAATTTGATTTAATTCTGTTTCGTCAAGCGCCTTGAATATATTGATTAATGAACCATAAAACAAAGACTCCAAATTCTCACTCGTAGCAGCCACATCAGTCAGATGTCCCACACCCAATTCACTCGCATCATAGATACCGTCGTTAGGCTGCAAATTAGGAATAACAGACTCGAAAGAAAAGTCATATATTTGAGTATCATCGACTAACGGTCTGACCGTATCTCTAAACGAATCATTAGAAAGAATACCCGTATTATTATTAAAACCGACTAACGTTTCCAAATCACCCAGGTCAAAATTGATCAACATGCTGGTGTAATCAAGTTTTTGAGGTTGCAAATTTGCCAACTCGAAATAATTGCTAATCACCGTTGTTGAGAAACCGGTAATTTCACTCAGCATAGCATTCGTGACACCAAAATCAAAGGCTGCTGAATAAATCACATCGGGCTGATCAACATTATCCATAATAAAGTCATATGCTTGTTGTTCTGTAATTCCCAACTTAGCTAAATGTTCTGCTGCTGATATAAATTGCTTTGTTGACATGCCCTCTCTCCCCTATAAATAATATGGAATCCGCTTAACATATTCCCACTAATCTAACAGACAATCAAATCAGCCCAACAATATCAACCAGTCAAGCGCTGATTCTTAAATCCAATATTGCACGAGAAGCGGCAGAAACCCCTTTATACTTCTTTATAATTCAATTATCTAAAGAAAGGAATCTCCTGAAAAGAAGTGTACCCAAGTATTATTTGTTTTTCCAGGAGAAAAATCACTTCAAATCACAAAAAAAAACTGCCACTAGTGCAGTTTTATGAGGAAGGAGGGAATGTAATATTTTAGTTTTTAAGTGGTAGTTTTCTACGACGCGCAGTAAAACAAATTAGACCTAATCCAATTAATAACATTGCGTAGGTTTCCGGCTCTGGAACGGCACTAATAAGATTTACACCAACCACAAAATCGTCATAATCTCCATCGCCTCTATAACTATCATTAAAGCCTAATAGAAAATCAAATGCGCCGTATTTGTTAGTTTGTCCATTCAAAATGGCAAAGCCAAATACTGGTTCTTGTGATCGACCGTTTACAAATGTATGACCGCCACCGGCATTGTCAGAGAAACTAAAATCCACAAGCCCTGCGTCAACTTTCATGGAAATTGTATCGCCTACTTTATTGGACTCTTGGAGTGAATCACCTGAACCTAAAGAAAAGCTATCCACATAACCACTTTCATTACCTAAGTATGTGGCAGAAAATTTGCCAGAAGAATTCGCATGGAGTGAGCCCCAAACGCCGGTGCTATGCGCACCAGTCACACCACGTGGCTGACCGTTATAGCCGGAAAAATTAACAACACTAGCGTTCTTAATTTCAATAGCACTAGCTTGTGTTTCACTTAAAACCACAATCAGAAATATTCCTAGCATAATATGTTTCATTTGTAATCCACCTTTATATTAGTTGGAAGATACTCTTTAAATAAACAACATCACTTGTGGAGCATTCGAATCGTAATTATCAAAACAGCGAAACTTTATCGCGATGTAAGTATGATATTTATTTCCAACGGTGATTACTATTGTACTTAAGTACGAGAAGATGCCAGGAAGGCGTGACGCATCAATCGAGTACTCCCCGTCTACTTGATATTGACGGAGTACTAGGTCATTCTAAATGCGATAGTTTTAAAGAACCGGCAACTTTCATTGGCTAAATCAAGCTGCCACACATCAGCTCACCCATCTGACGCTCTAGTCAAAGCAAAATTATAAACCAGAAAAAAACCACTACGCTCAGTCAATGTAATGTTGACATTCACCAGCCCGGCATCAAAATTTGCAGTGCCTGAATAGTTAATACGTTTCTCGCCGAATAATGAAAATGCACTGACAAGACGCGAAAATTCAAGTTCTTCGATGGAGCGAAAGCGGCCAAAGCTGCGATATTGATTGAGGAGTTGATCCAACTGTTCATCCGTCACTGTTTGTTTGGCTTCGGGGGCTAAATGTATCAGCAGCGGTTGTTTCTGCCAGGTGGATATTTCTGATAGGATTTGTGCTACAGCAGGTTCTGCATTATTACTGTAATAATTTTTTTCCCGACCAGTATGGAAATAGAGCATCACGAGCAAAGTGACTAATAGTGCGACAATGGCTCGTAAAGTTTGAACTTGTGTTGATTGAGCTTGCATCATTATGAATTAACTATCCAGTGATTGAATGATTATCTTCCCACAGGTCGCCATTTAAGCCGGTTTTAGGCAAAGCAATACCAAAATGCTGGTAGGTGCAAGCCGTAGCCATGCGTCCGCGTGGAGTACGTTTGAGAAACCCCTGTTGAATCAGGTAGGGTTCCAATACATCTTCAATGGTGTCGCGTTCTTCGCTGATAGCAGCCGCTAGATTATCGACACCAACCGGCCCGCCGCTAAACTTTTCCAGTATCGCCAGCAACAGTTTTCTGTCCATAATATCTAGCCCGATTGCATCGACATCCAGCATGCTTAATGCCGAATCAGCTATTGGATGAGTAACATGCCCATCCGCTTTGACTTCGGCATAGTCCCGCACACGCCGCAGCAACCGATTGACAATCCGTGGCGTGCCGCGTGAACGACGAGCAATTTCAAACGCGCCATCTGAAGATATTTTTACATTTAACAATCCCGCTGAACGAGTTACAATTTTACTCAATTCCTGCGGGGTATAAAACTCAAGGCGTGACACTATGCCGAAACGGTCACGCAGCGGATTGGTTAGCATACCAGCTCGTGTGGTTGCACCGACCAAGGTAAAAGGTGGCAAATCCAGCTTAACGGAACGTGCTGCCGGACCTTCACCAATCATAATATCAAGCTGATAGTCTTCCAGTGCCGGATATAAAATCTCTTCCACCATCGGGGACAGGCGATGAATTTCATCGATAAATAGCACATCATTCGGCTCAAGATTAGTCAGCAATGCCGCCAGGTCACCTGGGCGCTCTAAAACCGGACCTGAGGTCTGGCGCAGATTGACGCCCATTTCTCGTGCAATGATATGAGCAAGTGTGGTTTTCCCCAGACCGGGCGGACCAAATAGCAACACATGATCCAATGCTTCATTACGACGTCTGGCCGCTTCAATAAAAATCTGCAGTTGTCCGCGAATTTTTTCCTGACCGACATATTCTTCCAGTTGTTTGGGACGCAGCGCACGCTCATGAATTTCTTCCTGTGAAGATGAAGCAGCGGCAGTTATCAGTCGGTCCGTTTCTATCATTTATTAATACTCTAGTAACTATTGTGTATATTGTAGTGACTGTTCTGATGCCCCTAAAGTTATCATTCCGAGGCACAAGTTGTGAGTTTACACGTGTAAATGACCGTTTTGTAACACAAGAATGGTGAGTTTTATGAGCAAGCTGAATAGTGACATTCTATTTTTCCTTTGAAAGGAATTGTAATGCTTGGCGTATGCCGTCGGAAACAGAGGATTCCGTATTAATTTTCTTGATTGCCCAACCGGCTTCCCGTTCATTATAACCTAATGATAACAATGCATTGAGTATGTCGCTGTCATTATTTGGCGCAGCCATAGTTCGGTCCATATTAATGGTGTCAGACTTCAATTTGTCACGAAGCTCCAGCAACAATCGTTCTGCCGTTTTCTTTCCTATTCCTGGAACTTTAACAAGACGTGCGCTATCCTGAGTCACTACAGCATGATGCAAGTCCGACACACTCAAACCAGAAAGTAATGCCAACGCGGTTCTGGCACCAACACCAGAAATTTTTACTAACTGACGAAATGCCTGGCGCTCTGTTTCTGTCGCAAACCCAAACAGCAGATGCACATCTTCACGGATGACCAGATGCGTGAACAACGTAGTTTGTTCACCGATTGCAGGCAAATCATAAAACGTGCTCATCGGCACATCGATTTCATAACCAATCCCTTGCACATCCAATAATAACTGAGGGGGTTGTTTTTCAAGCAATACACCGGATATACGACCAATCATCCTAAAACTCCCAGTTGAGTGGTATTTAGCGTATGTTGTTGTTTCTTTCTAACAAGACGTAATGAAACACAATAGCTTGTCATTACAACGAATTGTAACGCAGCAAGATATAAAGAACAGCGCGCTATCCGTATCATTTCGTATTTCATCTTTAAGACGAATGGTACAAACACGATATTCTTTTCATTTCATAAGTTTTGCCATTATTGTAGCGACCAACTGAGGATTCTAGGGTCATACGAGCCTTCCCCTTTTCATTCGATAGCCAACGGTAGAAATCCTGCCTAAACCAAGCCCCCCATGCGCATGGCAAATGGCGCAGGCCAACGCATCAGCCGCATCGGCTGTAGGACAACTGGTCAAGTTTAAAATACGCATCACCATTTGCTGCACCTGCTCTTTTTTTGCGTGACCATTCCCCACCACTGCTTGTTTGATTTGGAGCGCCGTATATTCGGATACATGCAGGTTATTCAATACCGCAGCACAAATGGCTGCACCACGGGCTTGTCCTAACAGGAGTGTTGATTTAGGATTGATATTGACAAAAACCTGCTCAATAGCGACTTGGTCAGGTTGATATTGCGAGATAACTTCATGCAAATTATCCAAAATCAATTTCAGACGGTCCGGTAATGCACCTTCGGATGTTTTGACACACCCGCTACCGACATAAACCAGATGACTATCTTGTCTGTCAACAACACCAAAACCAGTTGCTCGCAAACCGGGGTCTATGCCAAGAATTCGGATTTTTTCACCTATAAAACTTCTATTCGTCCATCACTGCGGTGGTATAAACGTCCTGCACATCATCCAGATTTTCCAGTGCATCCAATAGTTTTTGCATCTTGATTACTTCATCACCGGTTAATTCCGTTTCATTAGTTGGCTTCATGGTGACTTCTGCAAGTTCCGACTCAAAACCAGCTTTTTCCAGTGCTTCTTTAACTACGATAAATTCATACGGTGCAGTAATCACTTCAATACTTCCGTCATCATTGCTAATAATATCTTCAGCACCACTTTCTAATGCAGCTTCCATCACAGCCTCCTCATCTGTTCCCGGCGCAAAAAGGATCTGCCCACAATGTTTAAATAGAAAAGAAACTGATCCATCTGTTCCTAGATTCCCGCCATGCTTAGTAAATGCATGGCGTACATCAGCAACAGTACGCATCCGATTATCCGTCATGCAATCCACCATAACAGCTGCACCAGAAACGCCATATCCTTCATAGCGGATTTCTTCGTAATTAACCCCTTCCAGATCACCACTTCCTCGCTTGACCGCACGCTCTATATTATCCTTTGGCATATTCTGACCAAAAGCTTTATCCATCGCTAAGCGTAAACGTGGATTACTGTCCGGATCTCCGCCACCCATACGTGCAGCGACCGTTATCTCTTTAATAAGACGAGTAAAAATCTTACCGCGCTTTGCATCCTGCGCTGCTTTTTTGTGCTTGATATTAGCCCATTTACTATGACCTGCCATAATCTAAATCCTGAATAATGTGGCGTTATATTACCACCCTCAACCCTAGGGATAAAGTAGCAACCATCTATACGCCAAGCAACCGGTTATTCGACGGTAACAGCCGTAGCTAAACGACGTGAATTATCTATATTCCCGCCCTTTCTCAAAGCTAAGACATCAAAATATAAAAAGAAACAACAAAGCGCACAAAACAATCTAAAATCATTTCTTTTGTTTTACAGGCCGCCGCCAGCCTGCAATGCTAATCTGCTTAGGTCTGGACAAGGAAAGTGTATCCGCCAGAGTATCTTTCGTAATTGTTGAGCCAGCACCTATGGTTGATCCTTTCGCTACTGTCACAGGCGCAACTAACTGCGTATCCGACCCAACAAAGACATCATCTTCTATGATCGTTTTATATTTATTAGCACCATCATAATTACACGTTATCGTCCCTGCACCAATATTTACCTTCTCACCCATTATGGTGTCACCGATATAACTGAGATGATTCGCTTTGCTACCACTAGCAATCTGGCTATTTTTAACTTCTACAAAATTACCAATATGAACATGATCCGCGAGTTTTGTGCCTGGGCGTATCCTTGCATAAGGGCCAATCTTGCAGCACTCTCCAATTTCAGCTTCTTCCATCAAACTGTAAGAATCAATTATGGTACCTGCTGATACCTTAACATTCTTCAATGTACAATGGCCTTTGATTTTGACATGATCTGCTAAATGCACATTCCCCTCAAAGATACAGTCAATATCAATTTCAACATCTGATCCACAGAGCAAATCACCACGAATCTCAATCCGGTTTGGGTCTGCAAGTGTTACACCTTGATCAAGGAGTTTATTCGCAATCTCACGTTGATAAATTCGTTCAAGCTCGGCTAATTGGCGCTTACTATTTACGCCCATTGTCTCCCAAAAATCTGCAGGACGACTCGAAATAACGGACACACCTTGATCAACCGCCATCGCTATAATATCTGTTAGATAGTATTCTTTCTGCTCATTGTTGTCATCAAGTTTAGACAGCCAAAGATGCAAATAGCGATTCGGAATAATCATTATCCCGGTATTGATTTCTTGTATCTTCAGCTGTTCGATGTTCGCATCTTTTTGCTCGACAATTGCGGCGACCTCTTTTGTTACTGGATCTCTAACAATTCTGCCGTAACCATCAGGATTCTGAAGTTTCGCTGTCAATAGTGCGCAATATTGATTCTGAGTCGTATCAATTAATTTTCTTAACGTATCGAGACGAGCTAAGGGCACATCACCATACAAGACTAAAGTTAGCCCATCCTGATCTAACAACGATTCTGCTTGCTGTAACGCATGACCAGTACCTAATTGCTCGCGCTGCTCGATCCAAACCAAATCGTTACCACTCGTTGCTTGTTTGACTGTCTCTCCACCATGTCCGTAAACAACCAAAATTTTGCTAGGTGATAGCAATCTAGCGGTATCTATCACATGTTGCAACAAAGACTTTCCAGCCATATGATGAAGCACTTTTGGCAATGAAGATCGCATACGCGTCCCTGCACCAGCAGCAAGGATTACTATATTTAAATTAAGCATGTTATATCCTTACAGATTACAAAACGAATATTTACCATAGCGGTAATCTATAAACCTCTAATTGCTACTTACTTGTTACTAATTACAGATATCTTTTGCATTACACTTAGCTAATAGTACAGCAACCAACACATCCTTCTACTAACTTCTCTGGATTATATACAGGAGGCTGTCCGAGAATAGTAATCGTAGCGAAGGGAAGCCATTTTGAGACAGATTTTTTGGTCATTAGAGGCGAATAGTTGTTCTATTTAACTAAAATGACCGGAAAATATGGCCATAATGGCTTTCCTGCAGTAGATTATTCTATTCTCGGACAACCTCCTGCCTTCGTATGGATCTCACACAAAAAAAGGCGACCTAGGCCGCCTTTAATTATTTTGAGTAAAGACTATTGATGTCCCCGTTTCCTTAGCTTGTCAATCGCAGCAAGCTGCGCCATTGCGTCACTTAGTTCAGCCTGGGCACGTGCATAATCTAGTTCTGATTCACGGTTCTTTAATGCTTCTTCTGCAGCACGTTTCGCTTCAATTGCTTTGGCTTCATCCAAATCATGACTGCGCACAGCAGTATCAGCAAGAATTGTTACAATATCAGGTTGAACTTCAAGCATACCGCCAGAAACATAAATCATTTCTTCTTCTTTTAGTTGTGCCTTAATACGAACCATACCTGATTTAATTCTAGTCAGCATAGGTGTGTGACGCGGGTAAATACCCACTTCACCCATTTGAGCTGGCGCAACCAAGAACTCCACTGGTCCAGCATAAATTGATTCCTCAGCGCTAACGATATCAAGGTGAAAAATAGTTCCCATTTTATTTTCTCAATTTTTTATTGAATAGTCTTGGCTTTCTCAACAGCTTCTTCGATACTGCCTACCATATAAAATGCCTGCTCAGGAAGGTCATCGTATTCACCAGTAACAATTCCTTTAAACCCTTTAATAGTATCCTTCAATGACACGTATTTTCCAGGTGCGCCAGTAAAGACCTCTGCAACATTAAATGGTTGAGATAAGAATCGTTGTATTTTACGTGCACGACTCACCGCTAATTTATCTTCAGGTGATAATTCATCCATACCCAAAATAGCGATAATATCTCTCAATTCTTTATAGCGTTGCAGAGTCTGCTGTACGTCACGTGCCGTATTGTAATGGTCCTCACCGACAACCTGTGGATCCAATTGACGTGATGTTGAATCAAGTGGATCAACCGCTGGATAAATACCCAAAGAAGCTATATCGCGTGAAAGTACAACAGTCGCATCCAAGTGACCAAATGTTGTTGCAGGAGATGGATCAGTCAAATCATCAGCCGGTACATACACAGCCTGGATTGAAGTGATTGATCCCGTTTTGGTTGAAGTAATACGCTCTTGCAAGCGCCCCATTTCCTCTGCCAATGTCGGTTGATATCCAACCGCTGATGGCATGCGACCTAACAATGCAGAAACCTCCGTACCGGCCAGCGTATATCGGTAAATATTATCTACAAAGAACAATACATCGCGTCCTTCATCTCTAAATGATTCCGCCATCGTCAAACCAGTTAGCGCAACACGCAAACGGTTTCCAGGAGGCTCATTCATCTGACCGTAAACCAGCGCAACTTTGTCCAAAACATTGGAGTCTTTCATCTCATGATAGAAATCATTCCCTTCACGAGTACGTTCACCAACACCGGCAAAAACAGAATATCCGCTATGCTCAATCGCAATGTTACGGATCAGCTCCATCATGTTCACTGTTTTGCCAACACCAGCACCGCCGAACAATCCAACTTTACCACCCTTAGCAAACGGGCAAATTAGATCAATCACCTTAATACCTGTTTCAAGCAGCTCGGTTGAAGCCGACAACTCATCAAAAGCAGGCGCTTCGCGATGAATTGACATAGTTTTTTCAGCGCCAATATCACCTGCTTCATCAATAGGACGTCCTAAAACATCCATTATTCGACCTAGTGTTTTTGTTCCTACCGGTACGGATATTTGCATACCAGAATTCTCAACCATCATTCCGCGGCGTAAACCATCAGAAGATCCTAATGCAATCGTTCTAACTACACCATCACCCAACTGCTGCTGAACCTCTAGCGTGAGTTCTGAACCATCCATCACCAAAGCGTCGTACACTTTTGGTATAGATTCGCGTGGAAATTCCACATCAACCACCGCACCAATACACTGAACAATTTTTCCTTGACTCATCGTCGTTCCCTAAATGCTAAAATTTTTAAACAGCTGCTGCGCCACCAACAATCTCTGATAATTCCTTCGTAATCGCTGCTTGTCGAGACTTATTGTAGATCAGCGTCAACTCATCAATAACACTACTTGCGTTATCAGAAGCAGCTTTCATCGCAACCATACGAGCTGATTGCTCAGACGCCATATTTTCCGTAAGCGCTTGGTAAATTAACGCTTCAACGTAACGCACCATGATATCGTCAATAACCGGCTTTGCTTCAGGTTCGTAGATATAATCCCACGCTGCTTTAGGCTGATCATTCTGTTGATCACCTTCGTGCATTTTTTCATCTGATAATGGCAGCAATTTCTCCATTACAGGCTCCTGCTTCATGGTATTAATAAACCGATTATAGAAAATATAGACTTGATCAAAGCGGTCTTCATTATAACCATCCAGAACCACCTTCACAGCACCGATCAAACGCTCCATATCCGGCTTGTCACCGAGTCCTATAACCTGTGAGATTACATTAGCGTTTATCCTGCTCATAAAACCCAAGCCTTTATTGCCAATACAGGAGACTTCTAATTCCTCCCCATCGGCTTCCCAAGCTTTCATCTCACCGACAACTTTACGCAAAACATTGGTATTCAATCCACCGCATAAACCTTTGTCGGATGTCACGACAATGATACCAATTCGCTTGACAGTGTTTCTTTCTATCAGAAAAGGGTGGCGATACTCGGTGTTCGCACCACTCATGTGTGCAGCAACATTTCTAATCTTCTCACCGTATGGCCTAGCTTTCTTCATACGATCCTGAGCTTTACGCATTTTAGATGCTGCGACCATTTCCATGGCACGCGTTATCTTTTGCGTATTTTTAACGCTTTTAATTTTATTGCGTATTTCTCTGCTACCGGCCATTGTTTAGTAAGTTCCGTTTTTCTTGAATTCTTGAATCGCAGCATCTAATTCTTTTTCTGTATCAGCATCAAGCTCTTTGCTTGATTCTATTTTTTCAAGAATTTGTCCATGCTGCCCACGAATATAGCTTTTTAATGCAGATTCAAATGCTAATGCGCGATTCACTTCTACGTCATCAAAATAGCCATTATTAATCGCATATAACGTTAAAGCCATTTCAGAAATACTGAGCGTCGCGTACTGTGGTTGCTTCATTAACTCGGTTGCCATTTTTCCGCGTTCCAACTGTTTACGTGTCGCCTCATCCAAATCTGAAGCAAACTGTGCAAACGCTGCCAATTCACGGTACTGCGCTAACGCAAGTCGAATACCACCACCAAGTTTTTTAATTACTTTTGTTTGTGCTGCACCACCAACACGAGAAACTGAAACGCCAGCATTAATTGCTGGCCGTATCCCCGCATTAAATAGATCTGTTTCCAAAAATATTTGACCATCCGTAATAGAAATCACATTAGTCGGAACGAAAGCCGTCACGTCACCCGCTTGTGTTTCAATAATTGGCAATGCCGTTAAAGAACCAGTTTTTCCTTTAACTGCACCATTAGTCGCTTTCTCAACATAGTCCTCACTGACTCTCGCAGCTCTTTCCAATAAACGCGAATGTAAATAAAACACGTCGCCTGGGTATGCCTCACGTCCTGGTGGTCGTCTTAAAAGCAATGAAACTTGTCTATAGGCCCAAGCTTGTTTAGTCAAGTCATCATAAACGATTAATGCATCTTGTCCTTTATCACGAAAATATTCACCCATCGTGCAACCCGAATAAGGTGCGATAAATTGCAATGCTGCTGACTCCGACGCTGTTGCCGCAACCACAATGGTGTATTCCATGGCGCCATGCTCTTCGAGTTTACGCACAACATTAGAAATCGATGATGCCTTCTGACCAATAGCGACATAGATGCAGATCATGTCCTGGCCTTTTTGATTAATAATGGCATCAATCGCTACCGCTGTCTTACCTGTCTGTCGATCACCAATGATCAATTCACGCTGTCCACGTCCTACAGGCACCATTGAATCGACTGATTTTAATCCGGTTTGAACCGGTTGATCAACTGATTTTCTCCAAATAACACCTGGCGCAATCTTTTCAATCGGCTCAGATTGATCAGATGTAACAGGCCCTTTTCCATCAATTGGCTGCCCCAATGAGTTCACGACACGTCCTAGCAAGCCTTCGCCAACTGGTACCTCAAGAATCCTACCAGTACACTTTACAATATCACCTTCGGAGATGTGCTCATATGCACCCATTACAACGGCACCAACAGAGTCACGCTCTAAATTTAATGCCAACCCGAATGTATTCCCCGGAAACTCAAGCATTTCTCCTTGCATCACATCTGACAAACCATGTATTCGCACAATACCGTCAGTTACTGAAACAATAGTCCCTTGAGTGCGAACTTCTGCTGTATCAGCAAGTCCTTCTATCCTATTTTTAATCAGCTCACTGATTTCGGATGGATTTAACTGCATTTCTTTTAACTCCTAGCTTTTAAGTGAAACGGCCATGGATTCAAGTTTAGCGCGCACTGAGGTATCGAGAACTTCATCACCTATCTCGACTTTAACCCCCCCAATCAATTCAGGGTCGACACTCACTTTGGCTTCAATCTTGCTCTTGAATTTTTGCTCAAGGTCGCTTACCAATTTTTTAAGTTGCCTATCATTTATAGCAAAAGCAGTAATGATTTTTGCTTCAAGAACACCATCATGCTGCGCCTTAAGCTGCTCAAATATTTGACTTATTTGTGGCAGAACTTCGACACGGTTGTTTTCAGCCAATAACGTCAAAAGATTCTTTCCTTCATCATTGAACACTCTCTTACCTGCCTCTATCAACAACTCACCCAATTGCTTTGCTGACACAGCCGGATTTCCAACAAGCAATTTAATTTGCTCATCTTCAGCTAATGCAGCCGCATAATCCAACATACGCGACCATTCATTCAATGTGTTTTTATTTACAGCATGCTTATAGACAGCATCAGCATATGGTCTTGCAACTGTGATCGCTTCAGCCATTATTTTAATTCTTCCTCAATAGACGCAAGCAAATCTGCATGCGCATTGGCATCAACTTCCCGACGCAGAATTTTAGTCGCTCCAGCGACCGCTAATTGCGAAACATGTTGGCGCAGTTCTTCTTTTGCACTAAATACTTCATTTTCTATTTCTGCTTTTGCGCCAGAAATAATTCGATCACCTTCTTGCTTCGCTGTATTTTTAGCTTCTTCAACTACTTCAGCTGCTCTTTTCTCTGCTTGTGAAATAATTTCAGATGCTTGTTGTTTTGCGTCCTTTAACACATCAGATGAGCGCTGACTTGCTAATTCTAGCTCATGCCGTCCACGCTCCCCTGCTGCCAACCCATCTGCTATGGTTTTCTGACGCTCCTCAATTGCTTTGAGCAAAGGCGGCCATACAAATTTAACCGTAAACCAGATGAAGATCGAAAAAGCTAACGCCTGTGAAATTAATGTAAAGTTAATATCCATGACCAGCCCATTTATTGATTCTAAACATCGGCACTATTATTGAATAACAGCCAATAGCGGATTACCGAATGCAAACAACATTGCCAAACCAACAGCAATAATAAATGACGCATCAGTCAAACCCAACAAGAGAAACACTTTACCTTGCAATGTTGGAATCATTTCAGGTTGACGTGCAGCACCTTCAAGAAAACGGCTACACATTATACCAACACCGATACATGCACCAGCTGCACCGAGTCCGATCATCAAACCAATACCAATACCGGTATATGCTTGAATCATTGCCAAATACTCCACATTCTCCATTTTAATTTCCTTTTGTTTAGATTAATAATTTTGCAACAAATAAAACTTATATTTTAATGTGATTCATGCGCCATTGATATGTACACCACAGCAAGCATCATAAAGATAAACGCCTGCAATGTAACAATTAAAATATGAAAGATTGCCCAGCCAGCACCAAGGAACACACCAAAGAACGTCCCAACAACACCGGTAGCCGCCCACATACCGATTAACAAGAATATAATCTCTCCCGCGTAAATATTACCAAACAAACGCAGAGAATGGGATAACGGCTTGGAAACATATTCAATAAAGTTGAATAACAAATTCAGTATCCAAAGCAGCGGGTTCTTTCCAAATGGCGTACAAAACAACTCATGCATCCATCCACCCAAGCCTTTTACCTTAATACTGAAGAAAATCATCAGGAAGAAGATGGAAAGCGCAAGTGCAAATGTGGTATTAACGTCCGTTGTTGGCACTGTTTTCCAGTAATTTAGCCCGAACACATGCTCATATATCCAGGCCATAATATCAATTGGCAGGATATCCATTGTATTCATTAACAATACCCAGACAAAAATAGTTAGTGCCGTAGGCGCAACAAATACATGCCGATTACCATGAAATGAATTTTTTACTTCATTATCAATAAACTCAACCGTCAGTTCAACAAAAGCTTGGCGTTTTGTTGGCACTCCCGGCGTTGCTTTACGAACTACCAGCCAAATAAACCCGATTCCTATAAACCCCAAAATGATCGATGTTACCAATGTATCAATATGCAAAGTCCAAAACGGATCTTCACCAAATTGTGTTGAATAGTAGGTTAGGTGATGCTCAATATACGATGTTGGAGTTAATTCTTTATCAGCCGCCATTTGTTGCCACTCTAAAAGTTGATCTATTCTTTCTTTAAATTATCTGACACAAGCAATGCCATACTCTGTACCAGCACTGCTGCAATAAATGTTCCTATAAATGCAAACGCATTAACATCCTCATAAAACTTGAACACTAGCCATAATAGGATGATTGTTAATATAATCTTTACTGCTTCAGCTCTTAATGCTGTTCTTATTGTTCCTCCAGCCGAATATCCTTTATGGCGAGAAACAATCAGTGCGAAGGCTGCTGAGGATACTATGCTAACTGACCCACCGAGAAATGCCGATATTGCGCTCTGTAGCTCAAACAAAAACCCCAACAACACTGCTATGACTATCGTTAGCAGTAACTGCCAGCGTAGAATTATCCTTAGCGGCCTGTTTTGTATCCAAGACATTTCATCCTCTATCTTAGGAGCAGGCGATTAGAATAACCACACCCAGAAAAACGCGCATTCTATCCTGATTAGATAATCTCGTCAATTCATGTTACGTTCGATTTGTGGAATTTATGTCTTTTTACCAACCAATCTAGTTATTAAAAAACACGTAAAAATTCGAGCATCTTATTTTTATTAGCTTTCAATCATTTAACAAATCAACCCGAGCATTTTTTTATTTGTGACTTTGGCAACAAAAAGACAGAAAACCAACAACCTAAATGCAAAATGCCAACCTCTCTCATCCATCTGAAATTACCGTTTATTTTTAATGTGATCAAATTAAAAAATGAACTTAAAAGTCTCTCCAACTGTGATTGGATTGATCATTTTGTACAACAAAATTATTGCGGCAGTTGGCGGGCAATAGGACTTCGCATTCAGAAATCCGCTCTAAACATGCATCCAATTAGGAGTATCTATTCCAATCCAGCTGAAGATGAATGGATTGATTCACTCTATTTAACACAAGCACCTTATTTCCAAGAAGTGTTATCTCATTTTTCCTGTCCGTTGCAATCTGTTCGTTTAATGTGCTTGACTTCTGGGTCGGAAATTAAGGAACATAGCGATCATTTGACTGCTTTTGAAGAAGGCTATATTCGACTGCATATTCCCATCCACACGAACAACAATGTGAAATTCTATCTAGATAAGCAGCTGATAGTCATGCAAGAAGGAGAGTGTTGGTATTTAAATTTAAGCAAACCTCATGCAGTAATGAACCATGGAATGACTGACCGCATCCATTTGGTTATTGATGCACAAGTTAACGATTGGGTAAAAAATCTTTTTAGAGGCGCCCAAAGCAATACCGCTTAAATTGAGCAATGATTGATTGAAAGGATAAGCATTTGATTAATAAATTTAACCTTCCCGATGGATTGAGCCTGCGTTTGGCTCAGTCGTCCGATAATGTGTTTCTGGAATCACTTTATCACTCAACTCGCGACGATTTGAGACTGATCGATGCCGAAGACGATTTTATCGAAGACTTGATTACGAAACAGCACAACATACAAACACAAGGTAACGCAACCCACTATCCCAACGCTTATCATTTTGTTGTTGAAAAACTTGGCGACCGCATTGGCCGAGTGATCATCGATTTTGGTCACAATGAAATAAAAATATTGGGCATCGCTTTTATTACTGTGGCGCGAGGCAAAGGGTATGGAAGTGGCGTGCTACAGGGTTTGCAACAAGCAGCAGCTAAAACCGGAGCACCTTTGGTATTGGAGGCAATGCATAACAATCCAAAGGTAAAGCTACTCTACACAAAACTTGGATTTGTCGTTGAACAAACCAACGCGATAGCCGACCGAATGGTTTGGTATCCCACAGCAGATTATTTACGCTAATGGCTAAAAGCATAAGAGGTGGTGACTGATGGAAATGAACGACTTTATCCCAAATAAGGGCAATACCTATCGCGTTTACTTTGCCGATGGCACCGTATTGGAGTTGTGCTTGACTGCCATTGAAGCGTTATCGCCCAGAGAAAAACCAAATATCTGGCCGGAATCGCTGCCGTTTCGGAATGAACCGTTCTCCCTTATCTTTCAAGGACCGCCGGGTATTCGCCTGGAAGATGGATGCGTACCACTACAAGATGACAATGACCAAGTATTGCAGATCGGCCTATCCGCATTTGCCGAAGACGAGAAGGGGATCTATTATCAAGCCATTTTTAATTAAACGACTGCTGAATTAATGATCTTCTCTGTAGAAAACTCTTTAACCTAGAAAAATCAGCTGACCGCTAAAACCGCATATAAGTAACTGAATTACAAATATAAAAACTAAGCGTTTTGCACACCTTGAAGGTGATTTTAATAACGCTACACAGTTTTGCATTGAATCTAAGGCCACAATACTGTGTTGCCGCTCTTGCCAAGGACTACGGCCATTGGCTGCGAACTGCGCCTTGTCTTGTGACCTAAGATTCAATGCAAATTCTGTGTTCAACTGATTTTTCTAGGTTTAACCTGCCACAACATGGCCGTTTTATTTACACAGCAAATATAGCTTTTAACAAGAAGCCTCACAAACTGCGAGGCTTCTGAGTAAATTAATTGCGCGGTGGGTACAACCCTTCCAAAGCAATGATGAAATTCAACGCCAGAAATGGCGAGTGATTATCGAAAGCTACACTACTACCGGCGTTAGCAACTGCCACGGTACCACCACTACCTCCACCAGAGACTGTAATGCCACCCACATCTACCGGACTGGCGCCAAGGGCATTAGTCCACATCTCTGCAGCAGCCCGCCCATCAGGTGTTCCTGCAATAATATTATCTGTCGCGCTTGGAACCTGCTTATTGCCAACTGTATTAGTGGATGCCTGCATGGTTACCGACACTGGGCCGGCACCACCCTCAGGAGTAAAAGTCGCCTCGTGAGTATGCGTAGGCAAGTTATTTAACCCCAAAGTGGTTGTTGGCCTGCCACCTGGTTGACCATAAACAGCTGGCGTAAGCCCTGGCCCATTACCTACACCAAGCGGCATGCGACCACGCAAATCCGGCAAACCGAATGTGCTACGCCCATCACCGCCATAGGTGTTGCCAAGCAGAGAAAATAAAGCCGTATGTTGACTAATCGGCAAAATTTGTCCTTGGCAAAATGAGTAATTTCTTGGCGCAAAATTTGGTGCCCAAATAAAGATACTTCCTTGATAAGGTGAATCCATCGTTTCTTTCTCCTCAAGTTGTTTGGTTTCCTGGTAGCATAACTAACGACATTAAACCTAAAATCCTCAGTTGAATGGTGTTTAGAGCGCATTATTAACTGAAAATTTCACATTAAAGTGTACACCGAAGTCATTAAAAACAAAAATGAAAGTTTCCAGAGAAATTATTAGCCGCATAAGTTCGCATATCAGCACCGATCATTGAAAACAACAGGCAAATTATCGTAGCCCAGCGGGATTGACTCATCTCTTCTTGAAATGGTCTTGTAAGACTGTAAACACTCTGATATGTGAAATCAAAAACGACTTAGTCATGAACAAGAAACACACCGATTAATCCTAAAATCCTCAGTTGGGTGGTGTTTAGAGTGCGATATTGTTTCTTTTTGGCAAGGCGCAATGAGGAGTAATAACGAGTTATTACAACGAATTGCAACACAGCAAAAATGAAACAATAGCGTGCTATAAACATCATAGCG
>JAJFJJ010000082.1 GCA_021774195.1 Nitrosomonas sp.
CAACAACTGGGGGTTATTCCATCATTTAGCCGTCCCTCGGTGAGCAATGATAACCCCTATTCAGAATCCTTATTTCGAACACTAAAATACAGGCCGGAGTATCCTGAGCAACCATTTGCCGACTTACATGTAGCGCGTAACTGGGTACAGGGGTTTGTTGATTGGTACAACCATGAGCATTTGCATAGCTCAATCAACTTCGTCACACCTGGGCAACGGCATATGGGTGAAGACATGCGAATATTGGCTAAACGCCAACAGGTGTACAAACAGGCAAAACTAAAAAACCCTAACCGTTGGAGTGGCGAAATAAGAAACTGGGAACCGATAAGAATTGTTCATCTTAACCCAGAAAAGCAGCAAGTCGAGATTGTGGAAAATAAGGCTGCATAAATTCAACTTTAGGCGACAACTATCTTGACATCTATCGAGAGCCTAGACCTGAAAGCTGCAAATATAGACCCGACCTCGACCTCGACGCCGACCCCGGTACTGCTCAGTCAACTGATATCTATGTCACGATGGCTTAAGTTAAATCGATAATAAAGCTACACTGCATGTTGGATGATTTCTACAGGGAATCGTCGACATTAGCATAGTATCGCCAAACTATTAATTCCGTCATTGCCAATTAGATACAGTTAACTTAGCAGTACCAAAGCTGAGTATCATTTACTACTTGGCTTTTTACAATGAAAGACGTACACCCTCAAAGTTAGGTTACCAATCGCCGTTGGAATTCGATCGTGTGTTTTACAAAAAGACTGCTTAAAAAAGTGTCTGGTTTTAGTTGACCATTACATAAAATTCCGAGTGTGCAATGCCGACAGCGCCTCCGCCGTTTTCCCATCGAAACCAACTTTGCACAGGCGATGTATGCGCCCCTGACCCATATCCGCAAGTAGTACCTGAACCTTTTCCCAACCGCTGTGTAACGCCGCTGGCTGCCACGACCCGGCGGCAAGTAACACGAGCGCGTCGAACACTTCTTCATTCAAACCGGCAGTATTGGCGAGTACGTCGTGGCGGCGCTCAATCGCGTCTGCCAGTCGCCCAAGTAGTGTGGGATCTTTACTCACGTGATGTTTGAGATGAGCAACACCAAACGCGACGTGACGCGCCTCGTCCTGACCGACCAAACGTGAGACTTGTCGCGTGATTGGATCTGGCGCATGCTGCTGCAGGAACCCTAATAGTGTCAGAAAACTGCCTTCTCCAAGCACTGATAGCAGCATTGACGAAAGGGCAAAATTGGGTTCATCAATCAATGTCTTGAGAGACGTCTGACCACCGACGGTCGACAGGCCGAGCTTTGGGCGACGCAACAGTGCGCGCCGTGTGAAAACCTCGATATGACGTGCTTCATCAGCTGCCTGAATAGCCAGGAGCTGCATTACCTCACGAAAATGTGGATGTACTTGCGATGCAAACCGGGCAGGAATCACCAGCGCCGCCGTCTCATTCTCGATCAGATAGGTCATCACTTGCACCACTGCATCTTCTATTTCATCGTGCAAATCAAAAGGTTCGTCCCACGCAATTGCCGTAGCGGGATTCCATTGCGAAGCTGCAGCGTGGGCATACAACCGCGCGGCTTCTTCGACCCAAACCTCAGCGCGGGTGTCGAGCGGAAAGTCAAAATCTGGCGCACCGGATTCAACCGTTGCGCTGCGACCAGCAAGGCCCCAATGAGCACGGGCGTGTTCTTCTGGTGTGGCGGCGGTACCTGTTGGATCGGCACCACGCCAACGTCCGACCTCAGCGCTGCCACGGGTTATCACCGCCGCCGGGCCATCTACCCTGTTTGCAATCTCAATATCATGACCTTGCGCCCGACACCAACCACGAAGATGAACGGCAAGCTCCGGCGCATTACCGTACACGGCGATTGGGGTGCCCACTGAAACGGCGCGTAATGCGCGTTTCACCAACAAGTGCCCGCCTTGATCTATCCCCAAGTCACCCAGTTCGACCGAACATGCGGCATGCTCGGTCATGGGTAAGATTTGCTGACACTAGAGACAAAAGCATCAATAGTTCCAAAACGATTAATGGCGCGAGTTAGCAACGCATATTTTTCGGTGCGGCCTGGTCGCCATACCTTAAGTCCTTCAAGATCCAACAATGGCCGTACCTGTGGGTCGTCGTAGGACATTGATAACAGTAGCTCGCGAAAGCGCCCAATAGTGTTCTCAGGTGCGCCGTCCAGCACGGTAAAGTTGCAATGGTCATACTCGGCGGTCTGCGCGAGTATGCGCGTGCTATTCGCTGGAAACGTACCTTCCCGCGAAAACAATAGGTGATTGCCGTCGATCATGCATGTCGCATCGACTGCACCTTCAATTAATGCCTTAGCGGCATGGCGTTCTCCGCCGATATGATCGCCGTGCTTACCGACCAGCACATCGAAAGTGCTCACAGTGAAGTCTTTTCCCGGTTCAAGCCCGGCTTCGGCTAAGTGTGCCAGAGGAATTAGGGTTGCTTGTGGTGAGTCAGAAGCGCCTACGCCAACGGTCTTGCCGTGCAATTCCTCGATTGATTGAATCGATGAGTCGCTACGTACGACAATCAAACTGGTGAGGTCGCAATCGGTGTCGCGCATGGCAATTGTTTCGATCTTACGGCCTGTCTTGGCGGCAATACGCTCGGCTTGCAACCATGCCAATGGAGAGTTCCACGCCACATGAAAGTGACCAGCAAAGTGACCTTCCACCTGTTGCTCATAGTTTGAGTACAGAATGTAGTCGAAATCGAGACCTTTCTCTGCAAACCACTTTTGGAAACCGTCCCAGATGGTGACGACTTTCGGGTCGTAGGCGACCGCTCCCAACAGTAATGTTTTGGACATGATTTATTCTCTCAAAAAATCGGTTGGCCACAAATGGCCTTGCCGATGAAGTCGTACAATTGATCCGTAGTCGGTGCCATAACTGTGCCAGCACGGGCATCGCGAAACCGCCGCTCAACACCGATTTCGCGACGAAATGCAGCGCCGCCGCAGACGCGCATGGCCGTATCCAGAACCTGAGTCGCTGATTCTCCGGATGCTGCCTTGCATTCCAGCACACGCAGCATCATATCCTCGCGTTCGGTTTCCATGGCATGTATCGTGTCGAGCCACAAACAGCGCGCCTGGTCGGTGGTAATTCGCATCCGCGCCAGATAAGCACGGATGGTGGGTAGATCACATAGCGCCGAATCTAGATGTTCGTGGCGGGTTGACGATGCATGGCGGCATGCAGCAGCCGTCGCACTTTCCATCAGGCCGATCCCGGTCGCTGCTATCATGGTATTAAAGATAGGCAATACAGTCTCAAGCATGATGGTTAGGCCTTCACCATCATTGCCAAGCAAGCAGCCTTCTGGCACGATGACATCCTGTGCAGTAAGCGGCGTAGAATCATTGCCGCGTAGCCCCAAACCATCGAAGCTTCCCGCTATCGTAATGCCGCTGCTATCGCTTGGCACCAGCCAGATTGTACTAGCTCCTTCGGCAGCAACAGGTTGGCTCGACCATACATACAGCGTGGCGTTATGCGCTGATGTGACCCAACTCTTCTTGCCGTTCAAGTGAATACCATCCTGACCACGAGTAGCCGTGCCGACCGGCGCCCAAAAATGGCTGCGCGACCCAACCTCTGAAAATGCAAGTGTGCCTAGATGTTTGCCCGTTGCGAGCTGCTGACGCACGGTATCGGAAGCATATTTCTCAACGACGGTCGCTGCTGCATAGTGCATGCATGTCACCATCGCGGTCGACCCGCACTCGCGGGCGAGACGTTCAACAACCATTGCAGCAGCACGCGGCCCTTCTCCCAGACCACCCATATGCTTGGCGCTAAGCAAACCAAGCAACCCGGCGTCACGTAACGCATCCATCGCCGCTTGTGGGAACGCGCCTGTTTTGTCAACTTCAATCGCGTCCCGCGCGACAATTTCTGTAGCAATTTTTTCTACAACATCAAGATAATTAGTCATGGATTTCCTGTGGTGCGAACACAAAAAGCAAGCATCTTATTGGTCGCGGTTGATCATGTCATGGTTATTGCATCCCTTCATAAGGTACATCAGGGCATATGTTGGATATTCCTAATGAAGTATTAGCAGCACCTGACTGAAGCGGGGATTCTAACGCACGTTTCCGGTCAATGAAAGATGGGTTGATTTGGCTGTCGCTGAATGAACGCTTTGCAATGTTGCCCATCCGTTCACTAGAAGCTGGTGACTGACTGTTGATGGCCGATAGCCGTCTTTCTCTGCTACATTAATGCCAGCTACCGCTTACGACCCAAAGTGGACATTCGATATGCAGATGTTTATGAGCACCGAGGGACGAGAACGATCGGCTAAGGAATGGAATGAACTATATGACAATAGCGGCTTCAGTATTTTGCAGACATTGAATACCCCCCAGAACTCTGTATGCGAACACATTTACGCAAACGGCAGCTCCCTGGAAGAGAGCGCATGCCTAGGCAAGAAGAACATCGGAAAGCCGTGTACAGGAAAACTGTATGCACGGTTTGATGAGGAAGGATTGGTCAAATTGTCCATGGAATGGATATTGAGGCACCGTCAAACGAAAGGGACGGAAACAGATAGGCGACTCCTAACGATGATTATGACCAGTCCTTTACTCTACCCTGAACTCCATTGGCTGAACTGGATATTTCTTTTATCAAATTGAGTCGACGTTGTTTATTTGACAGGGTTGATTTAGATGTTTGGATAGTGAATTATAAGCAGCGCGAGTATGAGCGGGCTAAGGAGGAATCGGTGAGCTACGCGTTTTGGGTAAAGTTATTAATGCAATAAATAGGTAGTTATTTCCATCACAAAAAGAGGATAGAAATATGTCAGCAGAAGATAAGTTAGGTGGTTATGCGAATGGATTTAGTAGCCTAGATGCGAATACTATCGCAGCCAATGTGACGGATGATTATAAGCTTCTCGATAAAAATGGAGCTGTTTACGAGAAAAATGATTTACCAGGGTACATTGCAGAGCTGAGGAAGGTTGGAGACGAGATGGAAATTACTGATGTTGTGGTTGATGGAGGCAAGGCTTGGTGTAAATGGCGGGTTGGAGATATTGTAGGTGCTGGATTGATTAGCTTCAGCGCGGATGGTGTAAGTGAGGAACAATTGTTTTATTTTTAACATCGATTTCCCATAGCAGGACGCGTAAACGCGCCGCTGCTTTGGGCATTAAAAATGAATTTATGTTATCTCACCGTCTGCTTAGGTCGAATGCCAACTGTAGGTTCTAAACATGCTGCAATTTCAAAAGTGACAGATCACGAGTAAGCAAGTAACTTATACAAATTAATTAAGTGTGTGACTGAAAAAAAAACGCTTTATTGTGATTTGTTTTTCCTGATTGCCCCAACAGTGCCCCGTGACAATAGAAAAGGGATTAGCATTTCTACTAATCCCTTATTTTATTTGGTAGACCGTGTGAGATTCGGACTCTCAACCAACGGATTAAAATATTGAGTATAACACTGTTTTTATTAATATTATTACCGCCAATGCCCGCCAGTACACGCCAATAACCGTCATTTTTGTCCGTTTTCATTTTAAAAGAGTTAATTACCTGCGACCTAAAATAACAGTCTGGCACAGCCAGTCTGTCCCCAATATTATGTACAAGAGCGAAGCTTTTGTGCCCTTTATAATAAATTAATGAACAGACTTGACCCGTTCTTCTAAAAGCCCATGATTTTTTAGGCAGCATGAGTCGCATAGGCGATTGTTGGGATAATGCAGTAGCAGAAAGTTTTTTTGGTAGCTTGAAACAAGAACGTGTCCAATGGAAAAACTATCAGACTCGTTATGAAGCACAGCAAGATGTATTGCAGTACATCTCTATGTTTTACAATAGCCACCGGTTGCATTCATATCTGGGATATAAAAATCCAAATCAATATGAAGCAGAGGCAGTAATTATAAATAAAGTCGCTTAACTGGTGTGACCGGAATTACTTGACCAGGTCACTACAAAAAGTTAACTTGGCAATTCCAAAAAAGGCAACGCCAGGTTTGGTTACTTCGAAATATTAATTGGGATTCCCGCATCAGATATGTCGGTAACAGTCATCTGAAACAAGCTCTTCAGAAGCATGAAAGCAGTTCTATCCCACGTACTATCGCCTACTGAATAGTAACGCCCCTTATAGTGAACATTAAGTATGTCGCTTGAAGGTGCAGTATCTGACACGTTAATGGTCATGGTCTGGCGCGGATTATGCTCGATTTCTCTAAGTGTTCGAGGATCTGGAGCAATATCTATCTGTAAATCATGTTGACGCCCCCCGACACCATTGCTCACAGCCTTGAGTATATGAAAAAAGCTACGCAGCTTGATTGTTCCAAACAGCGGAATTTCGCCACCCGGATAACCTTCACGTATATCCATCAGCACATAATTGTCAGGTCGGTGATTAGCAGTCTCGTTCAGATCGTAAAGTTTTTCGTTAGTCAGTGAGCGCGGATCATAGTTACTGATCAAAACCCGCCCGATTGTTCGCTTCATCATCTTATAGGTGCCATCATCATTGTGACTCCAAATCAATCCGCCTTTGACCGCCTCAATCATACCCAAGGAGTCTCCTCTAGTTACCCATGGATCCTTGACGCCATCCAAAATGACTTTATCGAAAATCAGATTGCTAACAAATAACTTGTTTTCAATTTGCAGTGATTCCAGTTGCATAACAAAGCGTCGGAATGTAGCGTATTCTTCAAGATAATTGATGTCATTTCTCATGAAACTTACACTACTACTACCATTCTTTTTGTCCTCCGCCTGGATCGAACTCGCCATCAAGCGCATGATGATCGAAATAGGAAAATCTTGATAGCCGAGTTTTGCGAAGGAATTTTCAGAAACGGGAGTGATTATTCGTTGCGTAAAGTCCTTGCCGCTTAGTGGGATTATACTTAGGGTAGGGTTTTCCGAAGCACTGGAGGACAAGAAGAAGTTCAAAAAGTTGCCACTCGATGGGGTCACTATACCGCCACTAAGATTGCCGCTAGCGATAGATGTCAAGATAGTTGTCGCCTAAAGTTGAATTTATGCAGCCTTATTTTCCACAATCTCGACTTGCTGCTTTTCTGGGTTAAGATGAACAATTCTTATCGGTTCCCAGTTTCTTATTTCGCCACTCCAACGG
>JAJFJJ010000083.1 GCA_021774195.1 Nitrosomonas sp.
AAGTCTTTTTTAGGTTATTTTTGATATTTTTCAATTATTTGCTTAAGCCTTGTGATTCAAATTAATCACTTGAATTTGTCTATTTTCCGATATTATTCCATGTGAATGTATCTAGGGTGCTTCGCGGTGATTTTTCAGGGAGATACAGAGTGTTTACTGCGGACACCGTTACCTTTATGATGCGTAGCATTCGACAAAATAGTTGTTTTATTTCATAAGACAAGCCAATACTGAAGCGATCAACTGAGGATTTTAGGTTTAAACATAAATAATTGAGCAATAAATGGCACAGATATTAAAAAGGACTTGTACCACCCAGATAAAACATATACAGTGATGTATATGAAACAAAATGCTATGGTACGAACACAAGTCTATCTATCTAAGGAGCAAGAGCAAGCGCTCAAGTCCCTTGCCCTTACCTCTGGAACACGCCAAAGTGAGCTTATTCGTGAGGCGGTTGATTTGTTGTTGTCAGAAAAAAACGTCATGCCCTACCAGTGGAAGCATGCTTTGCGTGATATGAAAGGCATGTGGTCGGACGATAAAAATGCTGAACAGCGTATGCATGCTATTCGGAAGGAGTTCGATCGCTAGGAATGGCGCATTATCTGATAGACACCTGCATCTTAATTGATTTTTTCCGTGGCAATGAAAAAGCCGCGCAATTCTTGGAAGGGCTAGAAAATCCCCCTTTTCTTTCGGCACTCACCGTTGCCGAGCTGTATGCAGGCGTCCGAGAAGGAAGGGAACGCACTATGCTTGATAATTTGGTGCAGCATTTTCCTGTCATTTCCCTGGATGATGAAGCAGCTATTAAAGGTGGGTTGTACCGGCGGCAGTATGGCAGAAGCCACGGCGTTGGCATTGTTGATGCGCTGCTCGCTTCTTCTGCTGAATGCAAGAATCTTGTCCTTGCCACATGCAATGTAAAACATTTTCCAATGATGGAGAATGTGTACTGTCCTTATTAAACTACTAGGAGGCTATCCGAGAAACGCTTAAGCGACTAATTGAAACACACTCTAATTTAAGAACTTACGTCCGATTATGTTGTTCTATGTTCATATGGCGTGATACTTTTAAGTATGCTATCCATTTGTTTTGAAGCAACATCTAATTCATATGATTTTTGCAGATTGAGCCAGATTTTCGGCCCTGTTCCAAAGAATTTTCCAAGGCGCAAAGCCGTATTAGCCGTAACACTACGCTCACCGCTTATAATCTGATATACACGGTTTTTAGGCACGTCGATCCTTCTAGCCAGTTCCCCCGCATTGATACCAATAAATTCAAGTTCATCAGCCAGAATTTCACCGGGGTGTATAGGCTGGCCTACTTTCTTTTCCATGTCTTTTATTTCCTAATGATAAAACTGGCGTCAAAAAAACAAACGCTCTGCAGCATTCCAGTTAGATAAGAAGCAATCTATTGCGTCAACAGCCTCAACGCTTCCCTGTACTTAGCAATAGTCTGCGCCAGAATCGCTTGCGGCAATGCTGGAGCGGGTGCTTTTTTGTTCCAATCTTGTGTTTCCAACCAGTCACGCACGAACTGTTTATCGTAGCTTGCCGGGCTTTGGCCTACTTGATATTGATCGGCCGGCCAAAAACGGGAGGAGTCTGGGGTTAGCACTTCGTCTATGAGGAATAATTGACCTTGCTCATCCAAGCCAAATTCAAATTTGGTATCTGCAATAATGATGCCTCTTTGCGCGGCATACTCAGCAGCTTCGGTATAAAGGCGAATCGCCTTGTCACTCACTTGCGCGGTCAGATCATCACCTAATTGCTGCTCGACTTGGTGGAGCGGTATATTTTCATCATGCGCGCCCGCCTCTGCCTTGGTCGACGGGGTAAAGATTGCGCCGCCCGGTATTTTTTCGGCTTGTTTCAAGCCTGCAGGTAACGCGATGCCGCAAATTTGCCCTGATTTTTGATAGTCTTTCCAGCCCGATCCCACCACATAGCCGCGCACAATCGCTTCAACCGGTAATGGTTTCAGGCGTTTGATGACGAACGCGCGATCCGATACTTGCACCCGTTCAGTGGCAGAAACCACTGATTCTGGGGGAATCCCCGTCAGATGATTGGGAATGATATGGGCCAGTTTGTTAAACCAAAAGGCAGAAAGTGCGGTTAACAGCTTGCCTTTCTCTGGAACCGGCGTGGGAAGTATGACGTCAAATGCGGACAAACGGTCGGTTTGCACAATAAGCAGCTTATCGTCGTCTACCGCATAGATATCGCGCACCTTGCCGCGATGTAAAAAAGGCAGGCTTTTAATGTCCGTTTCAAATAATGCAGTTGGATTAGGCATTGTTATGTTTCAATATGTTGTTCAAGTTGACGCTTAATCGCCAACGCTTTGGACAAAGCGTCATCAGCGGTCTGAGCGAGTACGGTAATATGACCCATTTTCCGTCCAGGGCGTGCTTCTGTTTTACCATATAAATGTAATTTGGCAGAGGATTGTTGTAACACCAAAGGCCAATCCGGCTCACCATGCCGCCACAAATCGCCCAATAAATTCACCATGACCGCAGCATGATGCAACGTGGTATTGCCCAGCGGCATACCGCATAGTGCCCGTACTTGCTGCTCAAATTGCGACGTGACGCATGCATCAATGGAATAATGCCCACTATTGTGCGGACGTGGCGCAATTTCATTAATCAATAACCGGTCATCCTCAAGCACAAAAAACTCGACACACAACACGCCTTGATAATTCAGTTTCCCGGCGATTGCTTTGGCGACTGTTTTCGCTTGCTGGATCAAGGCATCTGAAATTCGCGCGGGGATGATGCTAACGTCCAATATCCCATTAACATGCTGATTCTCCGCAACCGGAAAACTTTCGAGCGCACCATCTGCACCACGAGCGACAATCACCGAAATCTCACTGCGCAACGGCATTAGTCGTTCCAGCACACATGCTGTTTTGTTTAGCGCATCAAAGGCCGTTATTAATTCTTCCTGATTGTTGACGCGTTTTTGGCCCTTTCCATCATAACCAAACTGGCTGACTTTAAGAATCCCCGGAAAGAGGTCATCATAAGTTGTCTGCAACACTTGCGCAGCATTATCGACAACCACGAACGGCGCAATTTGAAAGCCGTTTTCTACTAAAAATTGCTTTTCAAGAATCCTATTTTGCGCAATCGATACGCTATGCGCATCTGGGCGCACCACACAGGTTTTAGCTAACGCCCGGAGTGAATCGGCTGGAATATTTTCAAACTCGGTGGTAACCGCGCCACATTGTGCAGCAAGCATTTCCAATGCCCGCCGGTCGGTATAGTCCGCACAAATAAAATGATCGGCAACACGGCCAGCCGGACTGTCGGATGACGGGTCCAACACAACAACTCGATAACCCATAGATTGCGCTGCCATGGCAAACATACGCCCAAGCTGCCCGCCACCTAGCAGCCCTAATTTTGCGCCAGGGAAAAGATGCATTATCCTAAAATCCTCAGTTGGATGGTGTTTAGAGTGCGATATTGTTTCTTTTTGGCAAGGCGCAATGAGGAGCAATAACGAGTTATTGCAACGAATTGCAACACAGATAAAATGAAAGAATAGCGTGCTATAAACATCATAGCGTGGCTCACCAAAAAGGCATGTATCATATTAACAATATTATTCGTAATTTCATAAGGTTAGTTGTTTTTGTAGCGATCAACTGAGGAATTTAGGATTACTGCGGCAACTTCATGTCTAAAACGCGCTCACTTTGCTTTTGTCGGAATTCAATCAGCCGCTCACTCAACTCACTGTTATTGACTGCCAACAAGGCAACGGCAAACAGGCCTGCGTTGGTCGCACCGGCTTCACCAATTGCAAAAGTCGCAACAGGTATCCCTTTAGGCATTTGCACAATAGAAAGTAATGAATCCAATCCCTGCAAGTGCCGTGAATTCACCGGCACACCGAGCACTGGAATAGTCGTTTTAGCGGCAAGCATCCCCGGCAAGTGGGCTGCACCGCCGGCACCGGCAATAATACAACTGATACCACGCCCACCGGCTTGCTCGGCAAACTGATACATTAAATCAGGCGTGCGGTGTGCTGATAGCACTTTAGCTTCATAAGCAATTTCAAAATCTTTTAATACAGTGACAGCATGTTGCATGACATCCCAGTCACTATTACTGCCCATAACGACACTTACCAATGGCTTCATCATCTTAATCTTAATGGAATTAAAAAATGGTTAAAAATAGAGATATCATTCTTTTCGGTCATCTACAGTAGTTATTCTATAAGCCTACGCCAATATTGTGTACGGATTTTCATACAGAAAACCCAAAAGCTAAAGTAAATACTTTGTCCTGATCAGTCTATTTTGTTAATATATCAATAACATATTAATGATCAATACGGATTTTACCGCTTATTTCTTCACCAAGCTCAACGGTTCCTTATATAATTCTCTTCTTCCATTACAGAAAACACAATATCGCAATGAATTTTCAACGTGGCAGACAAAAAGAAGAACCGGAAATTAATCTGGTTCCGATGATTGATGTATTACTGGTCATACTGATTTTTCTTGTCGTAACAACCACCTACTCCAAATTTGCCGAGCTTGAGATTAACCTGCCACAGGCGGGTGCTGAAGAAGTCGATAAAAATGCCAACAAACCCAATAGCATCGATATTACTGTCAACGCACTGGGGGATTACACAGTCAACCTTGTGGCGGTTAAATCATCTAGTATCGAAAGCTTGCGTAATGCTTTAATCGCTGCCGCAGATAATCATTCAGAACCATTAATCATTATCAATGCGGATGCCAAAGCGACACATCAATCGGTTGTGACGGTAATGGAAGCAGCGCGTCTGGCAGGGTACAATAAAATAACTTTCACCACTGAAGCAAGTAACGAATAAAAAAATTAATAACTTAAGGAGGAATCAAATGTCTACTAACCTCGATAATTTTTCTGCTGCCGCTCAATTCGGCTCTGAATATATTTTGGCACCCCTACCCTACGCAGACAATGCATTAGAGCCTGTCATCTCTGCCAATACATTGAGTTTCCACTATGGAAAACATCATAATACCTATGTGGTTAATTTAAACAATTTGCTTGCAGGCACCGACCTGGCAGGACAATCTCTGGAACATATTATCCGAGCCACAGCTGGTCAGGCAGATAAAGCCGCTATCTTTAACAATGCCGCACAAGTTTGGAACCATATGTTTTACTGGCACAGCCTGAGTCCAAATGGTGGTGGGGAACCCGCTGCAGATTTAAAACAAAAAATTGAAGCCTCATTTGGCAGTCTAGACGCTTGCAAAAAAGAGTTTTCTACCGCCGCGATGACCCAATTTGGCAGTGGTTGGGCATGGTTGGTACAGGATGGTGATAAAATCGTTGTGGCTAAAACCGGCAATGCTGAGTCCCCAATCACACAACATGTCCGACCATTATTAACCATTGACGTTTGGGAACACGCTTATTACCTGGATTATCAAAACCGCCGGGTAGATTATGTGAACACCATTTTAGACAAATTGATTAACTGGGATTTTGCCTCAGCTAACCTCAAATAAATTCCAATTCATGACTGATATTACAATCGCTCTCTCAAAAGGGCGGATTTTTGATGACACCGCCCCCTTATTAAAGGCGGCCGGAATCGAAGCACTGGAAGATCCCGAATCATCACGAAAACTAATCCTAGCGACGAACCAGCCGAATGTTCGGCTGGTGATTGTACGTGCTTCTGATGTGCCAACCTACGTTCAATATGGTGCAGCTGATATGGGCATTGCCGGGAAAGATGTGTTAATTGAACATGGTGGTGCCGAGTTATATCAACCACTTGATCTTAATATTGCCCGCTGCAAAATGATGGTTGCCGTGCCTGACGGTTTCGATTATGAATCCGCCGTTCAACAAGGTGCGCGATTACGCGTCGCCACCAAATACCTGCAAACCGCACGAGAACACTTTGCCGACAAAGGGGTGCATGTAGATCTGATAAAGTTGTATGGCTCAATGGAGTTAGCGCCGTTAGTCGGCTTGGCTGACGCCATTGTTGACCTGGTTTCCACCGGAAATACACTCAAGGCCAATCATCTAAGAGCAGTGGAAGAAATCATGCAGATTTCATCACGCTTGATTATTAATCAAGCCGCCTTGAAATTGAAACAACCGATTATCCAACCGATCCTAGATGCTTTTACCGACGCTGTTCAATAAATTCAAACGGAACAAATTCACTTTCTACCATGACCCAGATTAAACGACTCAATTCAATTGACAGCACATTTGATGCCACACTGAAGCAATTACTGGCATTTGAAAATGCGCAAGACCCAACAGTCGACGCAACCGTTGCCAACATTCTTGCCGACATAAAAACACGTGGCAATGACGCTTTAGTTGAATACACCCGCCAGTTTGATCAGGTCACGGCATCATCAGCAACCGATCTTGAATTAACGCAGGACGAATTACAACACGCACTACAAAACTTACCTGGCGACCAACGTGAAGCACTTGAAAAAGCGGCGCAACGCGTACGCAGCTACCATGAAAAACAGGTACAACAATCTTGGCAGTATACCGAGCCAGACGGCACGCTTCTTGGACAAAAAGTAACCCCTTTGGACCGAGTCGGCTTGTATGTTCCCGGCGGCAAAGCATCCTATCCATCATCCGTACTAATGAATGCTATTCCTGCCAAAGTTGCTGGCGTTCAAGAGTTGATCATGGTGGTGCCCACGCCTGGTGGCGAAAGAAATGATATGGTATTGGCTGCCGCCGCAATCAGTCAGGTTGACCGCGTTTTCACCATTGGTGGCGCTCAAGCGGTGGGTGCACTGGCTTATGGCACTGAAACTATTCCACAAGTCGATAAAATCGTCGGTCCAGGTAATGCTTATGTGGCCGCAGCAAAACGGAGCGTGTTTGGCGTTGTTGGGATTGACATGGTGGCCGGTCCGTCAGAAATTCTAGTAATCTGTGACGGCAAAACCAATCCAGATTGGATCGCGATGGACTTGTTCTCACAGGCGGAACATGATGAACTAGCACAAGCGATCTTGCTTTCACCGGATGCCGATTTTCTTGAAAAAGTAGCACAGAGTATTGACCGTCAGATTGACTTGATGCCACGCAAAGCGGTTATCCGCACATCATTAGAAAACCGCGGCGCATTAATTCAAGTACAGAGCCTCGACGAGGCATGTGACATCGCCAACAAAATCGCCCCGGAACATCTTGAATTATCGGTTGAACAGCCTGAATTATGGGTTGAAAAAATCCGTCACGCTGGCGCGATTTTTCTTGGCAGGAATACTTGCGAAGCACTGGGTGACTATTGCGCTGGTCCCAACCATGTGTTGCCAACCTCACGTACCGCCCGCTTTTCCTCTCCTCTGGGTGTCTATGATTTCCAGAAACGTAGTAGCCTGATCCAGGTATCAAAGCAAGGCGCATCAACGCTCGGTGAAATAGCCTCTATTCTGGCCAATGGAGAAGGACTGCAAGCGCATGCAAAGTCAGCTGAATACCGTTATAAAGACTGAAACAAAACACGGGTTCACACTATTTCGGAAATAAGTGATGACCGTCATTACCTCTCGGGAACACCCAATTATCAAGCAACTGGTTAAGCTTGAGAAATCTGCACAGTTTCGCAAAAAGAATGGCTTGACGATACTTGATGGGCCACATCTGGTTCAATCTTACTACGCTGCTTTTGGCGCACCGATAAGCCTAGTCATTAATGAGTCCAGCAAAAATAAGCCAGAAATCAAACAACTAACAGAACTAATTAGCCACCAACCAGATACCGAGCTCTACCAAGTCAGTGACGCACTATTTCGACTGACATCACCAGTAAAAACGCCAAGCGGTATTCTGGCAATCATATCGAAACCAGCACCTGAAATCCAAGCAACGCAACAATATTCTTTTTGTGTACTACTGGAAGCGATCCAAGACCCCGGAAATCTAGGTTCTATTTTACGCTCGGCAGCAGCGGCAAATGTTAATGCCGTTTATCTTTCTTATGACTGCGTTAATGCCTGGTCGCCAAAAGTGCTACGTGCAGCCATGGGCGCGCATTTTGCCTTGAACATTCATGAGAACTGTCAATTACAGGAAATTATTCAACAATTTAATGGCAAAGTCATTAGTACCACGTTAGGGGCAAAAAAGACGCTCTACCAAACTACGCTAACGGGACGACTTGCTTTTATATTTGGCAATGAGGGGCAAGGTGTATCGGAGTCGATAACCCTGGCAACACAGGAAAACGTGGCTATACCAATGCCCGGAAAAACCGAATCCCTTAATGTTGCAGCGGCCGCTGCAATTTGTTTATTTGAAAAAGTACGGCAAGAATCTATCTGCTGTTGAATCGTATTCGCGTTGGAACTAAAAAGGCTTGCGGTGTATCATAGTGGGATTAAAACCATCGAATTATGGAGCATTAATGAAAATTTCTTTACTTTCCTTCTTTACTTTAACTTTAATCGGCTTCTTATGCTTCAGTTCAATGACCGCCATGGCCATACACCATGAAGAAGACACATCGGCAGCTAATGGGAAACTACCTAACAATGAAGGAAAAGTGGTTTCCGTCATTGACACCACCGGCTACACCTATATGGAACTAGAAAATGGCGACAGACTGTTCTGGATTGCCGCACCGACAACAACGGTCAAAAAAGGTGATCATATCCGCTTTGTTGAAAGCATGGCCATGGACAATTTTTTGAGTAAATCTTTGAACCGGACATTCTCCAGAATCATTTTTGTTTCTTCGACTATGGTTAAAAAATAACACTTATCTATTCTGTAAACCCAATTAATAATTTATTTTTAAGGCTTTTCAACTCATCGCGGTATTGTGCGGCCTGTTCGAATTCAAGATTCCTGGCTGCCTTAAGCATTTGCTTCTCGACTCGCTGAATTTCCTTACTTAATTGGGTTTCACTCATCGCATCATAACGCGCTTGTTCTTGCGCAACTTTTTTATTCTTTTGCGCCGACTCGTAATTGTAGACACCATCAATCAGATCTTTGATTCGTTTATGAACCGAGCGTGGCGTAATTTGATGCGTTTTATTATATAAAGTCTGCTTATCACGCCGACGACTGGTCTCGTCTATCGCAAAACGCATTGACTTAGTGATCCGGTCGGCATATAGAATTGCCTTGCCATTGATATGGCGCGCTGCTCGACCAATGGTTTGGATTAATGATCTTTCTGAGCGCAAGAATCCTTCTTTATCCGCATCAAGGATAGCGACCAAAGACACTTCAGGAATATCCAATCCTTCACGCAATAAATTAATACCCACCAACACGTCAAATTGTCCCAGCCGCAGATCCCGAATTATCTCGACCCGTTCAACCGTATCAATATCTGAATGCAGATAACGCACTTTTATGCGATGATCAGAAAAATAATCCGTCAAGTCTTCCGCCATACGCTTGGTTAAAGTTGTCACCAAAACACGCTCATTCTTTGCGGTGCGCAGATGTACCTCTGACATCAGATCATCAACTTGTGTCGTTACTGAACGCACTTCAATTTCCGGGTCAACCAAACCAGTCGGACGAACAACCTGCTCTACCTCCTGCCCGCTATGCGTTTTCTCATAGGCCGCAGGTGTCGCTGAAACAAACACCGTCTGCGGCATCATTTTCTCAAACTCTTCAAATTTCAGTGGCCGATTATCTAGTGCTGACGGCAAACGAAATCCATAATTCACCAGGTTCTCCTTACGAGAACGATCGCCTTTGTACATACCGCCGATTTGAGAAACAGTCACATGACTTTCATCAATAATCATTAAAGCGTCTTTTGACAAATAATTGATTAATGTCGGCGGTGGTTCACCTGGTTTTTTTCCCGATAAATGACGCGAATAATTTTCAATTCCTTTGCAAAACCCTAATTCATTGAGCATTTCCAGATCAAAACGTGTCCGTTGCTCAACGCGCTGCGCTTCGACCAGCCGCTGCTCTTGATAATAGTATTCCAGTCGATCGCCTAATTCCGTCTTAATGGTCTCTATCGCACGTAAAGTGGTGCTTCTAGGGGTCACGTAATGACTGGATGGATAAACCGTAAAACGCGAAAGCTTTTGCAACACTCGTCCGGTCAATGGATCGAATAACGATATATTTTCCACTTCATCATCAAACAATGAAATGCGCACTGCCGCTTCAGGACTTTCAGCCGGGAAAATATCCAACACATCACCCCTGACACGGAAAGTGCCACGTGAAAACTCTATCTCGTTTCGCTCATACTGCATTTCAGTCAAACGCTTAATAATGTCACGCTGCGAGATTTTTTCGTTTTCTCGCAAATGCAAAATCATGCCATGATAGTCAACAGGGTCACCAATACCGTATATACAAGACACCGTCGCCACAATAATGGCGTCGTCCCTTTCCAATAATGATTTTGTCGCAGACAGTCTCATCTGCTCGATATGCTCATTGATACTGGAATCTTTCTCGATAAAGAGATCGCGTGATGGCACATAAGCTTCCGGCTGATAATAATCATAGTAAGACACAAAGTATTCCACCGCGTTTTCTGGAAAGAACTCCCGCATCTCGGCATAAAGCTGTGCTGCCAATGTCTTGTTTGGCGCAATCATAATTGCTGGACGCCCCAAACGAGCAATGACATTAGCCATGGTAAACGTCTTACCTGAACCCGTAACGCCTAATAAAGTTTGAAACAACAATCCGTCATTAATCCCTTCAACCAATTGCCGGATTGCCTCCGGTTGGTCTCCTGCAGGCTCAAAAGTTTGATGTAATCTATACGGGCTATTGGGGAAGGTTGCGATCACAGGTATAATTTCAGTATTTGTATAAGTGTAAGTGTTATTTTGGTGACATAATGGACCAGCTTGGTGGAATAATCAGATCCATCTGGCACGGTTCGAGAATATCGAACATGGTTAACCGAACTATTTTAACACGCTGCCCCCATTATTTAATGTGAGGATATTGTTGTGGAACTCTCAAATCGCGTTCAAGCTATTAAACCTTCACCCACTCTTGCTGTAACAGCTCGTGCTGCGAAATTAAAAGCCGAAGGAAAGGATATTATTGGTCTAGGCGCAGGTGAGCCTGATTTTGACACGCCACAACATATTAAAGATGCGGCTATTCAGGCGATTAATAATGGACAAACAAAGTACACACCCGTCGGCGGCACACCCGGATTAAAGCAGGCCATTATCAGCAAATTCAAGCGTGAAAATAACTTTGACTATAGTGCCAAACAAATTCTAGTCTCCTGTGGCGGAAAACAGAGTTTTTTTAACTTGGCCTTAGCCATTATCAACCCAGGTGACGAAGTTATTATCCCCGCACCTTATTGGGTTTCTTATCCAGATATCGTATTAATTGCAGAAGGACGGCCTGTCTATATCAACACAGGTATTGAGCAAAGTTTTAAAATTACTGCCGAGCAACTGGAGGCGGCAATTACCCCTAAAACAAAAATGTTTGTAATCAACAGTCCCAGCAATCCTTCTGGTGCTGTTTATTCCTTTGAAGAACTCAAAGCATTGGGGGAGGTGCTACGTAAACACCCTCATATTGTTATCGCGACAGATGATATGTATGAACATATCTTGTTAACCAGCAATCAATTTGTCAATATACTCAACGCATGTCCGGAACTATACGATCAAACTGTCGTACTGAACGGTGTTTCCAAAGCTTACTCAATGACCGGTTGGCGTATTGGTTACTGCGGTGGCCCATTGTCTATTATCAAGGCAATGGAAAATATCCAATCTCAGAGCACATCAAACCCAAGCTCCATTTCCCAAGCAGCTGCGGAAGTGGCACTTAATGGCGACCAATCTTGTATTACTCCAATGTTAAATGCCTTTAAAGAACGAAGTGGTTTTATTACCGAAGCTCTCAATAATTGCAATGGCATTCAATGCCTCAGTTCTGATGGTGCATTCTATGCTTTTGCGGATGTGAGAACGGCCATTTCAAACTTACATGGGAAGAAATTATTAAGCGCACATACCGATATTACGTTTAGCGAGTATCTCTTGGAACATGCGGGTGTTGCTGTTGTTCCTGGATCTGCTTTTGGTAATGAAGGATACATGCGCTTATCTTTTGCCACATCCATGGAAAACTTATCTATCGCAACTGAACGACTCAAGAAAACACTTGAATAAAAGAAACGAACCAAATAGTTATTAATGCAATTTAGAACTAGCAGCTGCCGATTTCTTTGTTTTCCCGGCTCTAGAAGGAATATTACATAAACCACAAACATGATTGGAATGTATCTCTAATGAATGAACTAGGAAGTCCCCCCTACATTTAACGCATTTTGTTAAGCATAAGACCTCACTTTTCATAAAACGTACTAATGTCCAAGCTCTTGTCAAGCTAAGCACTTGCTGCAAACTGTTAACCTGAATATGCTCTAGATACAATTTATAACTTTTAATTAAAGCATCAATCTCTTTTATCTCAGAATTTACGGTAATGTAATTGAAAATATTGATAAATAGCGACGAATGCATGTTAGGTTGCCAGCTCATAAACCAATCTTCAGAATATGGCAACATCCCTTTTGGCGGAGATACGCCTCTTATTTCCTTATACAATTTTACTAGTCGCTCACGACTCAAGTTTGAGTTCATTTCTAGAACCTGCAATCTTGCGCCCAGTTGAATTAATTCAGTTGCCAAATGTATTTGCTTGGCTTCCGTCAATATGCTTTTATTACGCATGACAATCTCCTCTCCGGCCCCACATTAAGTTATCGTTTCAACTGGCTGTCCCGCCATTAGAATAGCAGCATGTGAATGCGATACGGCGTGATCACGACTATGGCTCGATAACATTTCAGCGATCAAAGCATCATCAAAGCGTAAACGGCACAACAACATATTCGACCCAGCCATTCTAACCATCTGGCTAGAGGTTAGTCGCTCCAAAATATCCGCGACATCTTGATTAATTCCCAATCGATACATAGCAGTAATTTTGTCTTCACGTACCAACTGTTGCGCAAGCAATATATAGCCTAAATTGACTTCTCTGATTTCTTCTAGCATTTGGTTCGTATCCATTGTCATGCTCCTATAAAAACATCTCTTATCTAAGAAAACTCAATGACTTCATTGTCAATCTTCAGAGAATAGATGTAAATGGTGCGTTAACCAAAACACTTGTAGGGTTTTTTCTTATCGCCATGTAAGAAAAAAACTGACATAACCTCAAAAACAATAGCTGATAGAACGATACTCAGAGCGCCAAAAACAAAAATACTCACCCTCAATTATAAAAACCCGATAGTAATTGCCATTAGGCTAACGTCCCAGTTCTACGCTGCTCTAATAACAGAAAGAAGCTTTCAGCATTAACTGGTTTGCCAAAAAGATAACCTTGTGCTTGATCACATTGCTTATCACATAAAAAATCAAACTGCTCTTTCGTTTCAATCCCTGATGCCATAACCAGCAGATCAAAATTGCCCGCTAATGCAATAATTGCTGTAATTATTGCCATATTATCCGAGTCCCTACTTAAGCCACTAACAAATGAGCGGTCTATCTTTATGCCATCTATTGGCAATCGTTTTAAGTTAGAAAGTGATAATGAACCGACACCAAAATTATCTACTACAATTTTAACGCCCATTTTCTTCAATTCTTGCAGTGTTCTCATACTTGATTCTGCACCCTGCATCAAAACAGATTCTTCAATTTCAATCAGCAGAGATCCCGGCGGAAGTTTAGTCTCAACTAACAACTCTGAGACATAGCTTATCAATTTAGATTGGTCTAATTCTATAGCGGATATATTCACCGACACTGATAATTCATCATAGCCTTTATCGCGCCAAATTTTGGTGTCAATACAGATCTGCCTTAGCACCCATTTTCCAATATCTACTATGAGACCCGTTTCAAAGGCTACAGGTAAGAATTGATCAGGCAAAAGCATTCCTAAATCGGGATGATCCCAACGTAGCAATGCTTCAACGCCAGCGACTTCCCCTGTCTGCAAATCAACTATCGGCAGATAGAGCAACAGCAGTTGCTCATTACCAACCGCTTCACGGAGACAGCGCTCAATCTTTAAGTTCTTCGCTGAAGTATCACCAATCTCTTTAACATAATATTTACAATTATTTTTCCATAGACCAAGAGAATCTGACAATGTATTTTCAGCGTTTGCCAACAACTTGGCAATTTTGTCACCGTCTCTTGGGTATATACAAACGCCGATGCTGAGTGTGACATAAAACTCAAGGTTATTAATTATAAAAGGCGTAGAAGCTAGCCTCAATATGCGATTCGCAAACTCCTGAACCGCTTCACAGCTCACAACATTATTATTAAAATAAGCGAATTTACTTCCTTCTATCCGTGTCAAAAAACTTCTTTTATTAGCATAAACAGATAAACGGTATGAAAGTTGCTGGATCAACACATCGCCGATACTAAAGCCGTAAGTGCTGTTAATATAGGGCAATCGATCAAAAGAAATATAATATACTGCAGCTATTTCATCTGGACCGATTTGATTAGACAAAATCTCTGTTACCTTTTCACAAAACAAATTTCTTTTAGGTAACCCCGTTAACTCATCATAATAGGCCAAGCGGTAAATCCGACTTTCCGCCTGTAGTTTAGCTTTTCTAATCGCAACATTCTCAAGCTCACGCTCAATTGCCAAAATCAATCGCGCCACATTACCTTTACAAATATAATCATAAGCGCCCAATCGAATGGCCGATAAAGCGTCTTCTTCATCCCGATTTTCCGAATAGATAATTAAAGGAATATCTCGGCCATTTGCTTTAAGTAAATCAAGCACATTACTAGAATGAAAAGAGTTTTTGTCATGATTGGAAATAATAAAATCAAGATTTGTTTCGTACAAAGCAGATCGGATATCAGGAATATCCCGGACACATTCCACCCTAAACTTATTATAGTGACTTGCATCAGCCAACTTAGAACATAGAAGCTCCGCATCGGAATCCGTGTATCCAATGACGAGTAGCCTTAAATCATTCCTAAGCATACAAAGCGCCCTTTAAAATTTAATCCCACAATTTTAACGACGCTCTTACACTATTCTTTAACAGGAATAACCGGGTTCTTAATCACCGATCCACACATAAGTAACAATAACAAGATACAAGGCTAATAATCATATACTTAGATAGCGACGTTCACCTACCAAATAAGCTAAAAACGATTCAACACAATCTCCAACACAAATTTACTACCGATATATGCCAATAGAAGTATTATGAATCCAGCCAATGTCCATCGAATAGCAATTCGACCTCGCCATCCATATAACTGTCGACCTGCCAGTAATGCTGCAAAAACACCCCAGGAGATAATGCCAAATAACGTTTTATGTGTGAAAGTTAACGGCTGTCCAAAGACTTCTTTAGAGAAAACAATACCGCTTAATAGCGTCAACGTCAGCAAAATAAAACCGACCCAAATAATACGGAATAATAGTTTTTCCATTGCCAGCAACGGCGGCAAATCATTCAGGATAGATTGCTTTGTCGGGTGATGTAAATGTCGTTCAACAACCGTCATTAATAGCGCATGTAATGCGGCAATCGTTAATAAGCTATAGGCCATCATGGCAATTAACAAATGCGCTTTAAATGCAGGTAACTCAGTATTTTCAAGTAGGCGCACAGATGGAAAAACCAAAGGCAACAGTACAGCAATTGCACTTACAAAAGCTATCGGCGCAACCAAGGTTTGCATTCCCCTGAATCGATGAAAGAAACCTGAAAACCAGTATATAAATGCCGTCAGCCATACGATGGTTGAAACAGCACTTCCCAACCCAAAACCCAGTCCTGCACCAATAAACATCGACTGATAAAGTGTAAACACATGCAGCACCAAAGGTATAAGCATGGCATAATGGAGCAAAGAAACCGTATTAGAAGCGCCGTTGTCATCATTAACAGAAACTGACTGATCCCTTATATTTCGCCAGAAATAAAAACCGATAATGGTGTAGAGAAAAAAAGTCGCAAGATAAGTTAAAATACTGGTCATTGGCAGTGAAGTTAAGAACAAAAATAACTGTTTAGTCTACATGGCACAATAGCAAATTCAAAGTACAAACCTATATATTTAAGAAAATTGATTACTCTTGTTGCATCCCCATTTTATTTTTTGAGGTTTTAGCATGTTCGACAATCTAACCGGTCGCCTTTCCGGTGTTATCAAGACATTACGTGGTGAGGCAAGACTCACCGAAAGCAATATCCAAAAAGCGCTACGTGAAGTACGTCTAGCATTACTCGAAGCTGACGTTGCTTTACCCGTGGTCAAAGATCTTATTTCACGCGTTAAAGAAAAGGCTGTTGGTCACGAAGTAATGAGCAGCCTCACACCTGGGCAAGCATTAGTAGGTGTTGTACACAAAGAACTGATCACTATTATGGGTGGAGAGAAAGAAGATATCAATCTCTCGACAACCCCACCAGCAGTCATACTTATGGCAGGCTTACAAGGCGCGGGTAAAACCACCAGCAGCGGTAAACTTGCGAAGTGGTTGATGGAACAGAAAAAAAAGAAAGTATTACTGGTTTCCTGTGACGTCTATCGTCCGGCCGCAATTCACCAGTTAGAACTACTCGCCGAACAAACCGGCGCTGATTTCTTTTCTGTCCAAGATGGACAAAAGCCAGGTGAAATTGGCACTGCCGCACTCGATTTTGCACGCAAGCATCATCACGATGTACTAATCGTTGATACTGCAGGGCGGTTAGGTATAGACGAAGCCATGATGCAAGAAATCAGTGAACTGGAGAAACTCCTAAACCCTATTGAAACACTGTTCGTGGTAGATGCCATGCAGGGTCAAGATGCTGTTAACACAGCCAAAGCTTTTTCTGAAGCGTTGCCTTTGACGGGTGTTGTGCTAACCAAACTAGATGGTGATGCTCGAGGTGGTGCTGCATTATCTGTCAAACACATTACCGGCAAGCCCATTAAGTTTACTGGTATCGCTGAAAAACTCGATGGTTTGGAACCATTTTATCCAGATAGAATGGCATCCCGTATTCTGGGCATGGGTGATGTACTCGGACTCATTGAAGAGGCACAACGCAGCACGGATGAGCGTGATGCTGAGAAACTAATGAAAAAGGTCAAATCCGGCAAAGGATTTGACCTCAATGACTTCAAAGCACAATTCCAGCAAATGAAGAATATGGGAGGCATGAGTGCCATGATGGACAAATTGCCCGCCCAATTTAGCCAGGCTGCACAAAATGTCAATGTTGATGAAAAGCTTATCAGTCGAAACGAAGCGATTATCAACTCCATGACTAGTCAGGAGCGTACCAAACCTGAAATTCTTAAAGCATCAAGAAAACGCCGCATCGCTGCTGGATCAGGGGTCACTGTACAAGAAGTTAATCGGTTATTGTCCCAATTTGAACAATCTAAAAAGATGATGAAAATGATGAGCAAAGGCGGCATGTCAAAAATGATGCGTGGATTGAAAGGTATGTTCCCGCGCGCGCGATAGCATCATTCATAGAAAGTAGACTCGATGAGGATATACAAAGCTCAGTTGTACTAGCCCAAACCTAATCTGGATACTTCCCGTTTTTTTTAAGGTAACTGTCAGATCGAAACTAATTCAATGGGGAGTTGCTCATTCTATCGTGTTTTTAAGCATCATTAATTCCAGAAACCGTTTCCTATCCGCTTCGAACTTGATATGGACATCCTTTATACGCGCCTTATTCTCGGATAGCTCTCTTTCCAGATTAGTCACACCTCGAGCAACCAGCGCCATGTCCTCTTTGATTCCACTTAATGACAGGCTGCCATTTCGCTCAGCTTCATTAACTTGTTGTTGATGGGATTGTAATTGCGTACGAGCAATCGCCAAACGTATTTCAATGCCAATAATATTCAATTCAATTGGATGCACATTACGTTCAATCGCCCAATCAATTTCCTCTTCACTAGTATACGTATTAAGCAAAACATTATCACGCCGCTCTTCTTCCCTTCTTTTTTGTTCTGCAGCAGCTTGTAACGCTTGGAGTTCATCGGATCTTTTTTCTACTGTAATTTCATTCTTACGAATAACAACACCGTAGTCACTCATTTCAATCGTTGTTTTACCGTAACATTCAGGAGGCATGATATTGGCATAATAATGCGTCACGCCATTATCACCTTCGCATTTACTGAATTCAGCTTGAATCGGTTGCGCAGCAATAAAAGACAATGGAACAAACAAAACCCATCGCATCGCCATCTCCTGTAAGTAGTAATTGATTTTTTTGCAAAAAACAAAACAGCACACGGAAAAACACGAGAAATCTAGCACACCCTCAATTTGGTCTTTTAGGGTATGCACTCACAAGTCGTTAGCTTCTCAAGGCCACTGGAATGTTAGATTCCTTGACAAGGGAATAATCATTACCAAGAAACCTGCCTTGCCAGTAACTTTGAAAAGCTAACTGTACCCTAAAACATCAAGTTGAAGGAATACTAGTATATTACGTTAGCTGGATGTGACCAATCAAACAACGCCATATTGACTACGATACCGCTCTACAGCATGTAAGTTTTTCACCAAATCGTCACTATCTTTCAGATATTTAATTAGACTGTTTAAATCAACAATACTGGTAACGGGAATATCATGTATTTTCTTTACTTCTTGCACAGCTGACAGCTCGCTTTTACCACGTTCCATCCGATCAAGTGCGATCACAACACCACCTGGAATCGCTCCCGATGCATTAATCAGTTCAACTGATTCACGAACGGATGTTCCTGCAGAGATTACATCATCAACGATTAATACGCGGCCCGCAAGTGGTGTGCCAACAAGTACACCACCTTCTCCATGGTCTTTGGCTTCTTTGCGATTAAAACAAAATGGATAATTATGTCCCATTTCAGCCAACGCAATGGCAATCGTACTAACCAAGGGAATACCTTTATAGGCTGGTCCAAACAACATATCAAACGGAAGCTCTGCAGCAATAATTGCTTTCGCGTAAAATTGTCCCAGTTTTCGTAATGACTCTCCATCATTAAACAAACCCGCATTAAAAAAATAAGGAGACATGCGTCCCGCTTTGGTTTTAAATTCACCAAAACACAAAACATTACGATCAATTGCAAATTCAATAAATGCTTGCCGAAAATCGGACATAATTAAATCAACCCTAATAAATATGCAAATTATAACGCTTAACGTCAATGGCGTACGCGCCGCCACTAGAAAGGGCTTTCTACAATGGCTATCCGACCAACCGGCTGATGTTGTATGTATCCAGGAGCTAAAAGCACAGATACCCGACCTTTCACCCGATATTCAAGCACCAAAAGGATACCATGGCTATTTCCATTGTGCTGAAAGAAAAGGATATAGCGGCGTTGGTATTTATTGTCGCAATAAACCGGATAAAATTATAGAGGGAATTGGCATTGAAGAAATTGATAGGGAAGGCCGCTTTATACAAGCTGATTTCGGCAATCTGAGCATTATTTCCATTTATTTACCATCCGGTTCTAGCGGCGATCATCGCCAAGCCTCCAAAGTTTTTTTTATGGAACAATTCTTCCCAATTTTGAAAACCATGATCGCAACTGGGCGGGACATTATCTTCTGTGGCGACTGGAATATCGCACATCAAGAAATCGATTTAAAAAATTGGCGTGCTAATCGAAAGAATTCTGGTTTTTTACCAGAAGAACGCACATGGCTTACCAGTATTTTTGACGACATTGGTTTCGTCGATGTCTTCCGCCAACTGAACCCGGAACCTGATCAATACACTTGGTGGTCTAATCGCGGCCAGGCCTGGGCTAAAAACGTTGGCTGGCGCATCGATTATCAAATCGCCACACCAGAAATCGCACAAAAATCTCAGGCTGCTTCAATTTATAAAGAAGAACGATTTTCCGATCATGCGCCATTAATTATTGACTACAAGATCTCATGAAACCCACGGCAATATCCGGCTGGTTCAGTGCACTAAGCATCTATACTCACCCACGAGTATTAGGCATGTTGTCATTGGGATTCTCTGCCGGATTACCGTTGCTACTCATCTTAGGCACCCTCTCCTTCTGGTTACGTGAAGCCGGAATAGATCGTACCACCATCGGCCATCTCAGCTGGATTGGCCTGGCATATAGTTTGAAGTGGCTTTGGTCACCGCTAGTGGATCGCTTATCACTTCCGCTGTTAACCCGTTTACTGGGACGCCGACGTGCATGGCTACTATTATCACAAATCGTCATTGCCCTTGCTTTGGTTGGTATGGCCAGTACAGACCCAGTCGTCAATCTCACACACATGGTTTATTTTGCGCTGGCAGTCGCATTTGCATCAGCCACACAGGATATTGCTTTAGACGCCTATCGTATTGAAGCTGTCGCAGTTGAATTGCAAGGCGCCATGGCCGCTACTTATCAGGCGGGATACCGAATTGCGATGATTATGGCTTCAGCTGGCGTACTGTGGATCGCTGCAGCTGTTGACCCATCGGCAACCACTTATGAACATTCACCCTGGCGTTTCGCTTATCTGATAATGGCTGCCAGCATGGGGGTTGGCATTATTACCACTTTAATCATTCGCGAACCGGATGTCCCCTATAACAAACTAATTTCAGAAAACGAACAATATGCGCAACAAATTATTGCAAAATGGAATCTAAATAATCGTCTGACCAATATCCTGGTTTGGCTTTATGGCGCACTGATTGCGCCATTTAGAGATTTTATTGTGCGTCATGGCAAGCAAGCCTTACTGATTCTATCTCTGATTGCACTGTATCGCATCTCAGATGTCGTCATGGGTGTTATGAGTAACCCCTTCTATGTTGATATGGGTTACACCAAAGATGAAGTTGCTACCGTCTCCAAAGTCTACGGCGTCCTCATGACAATAATAGGCGCAGCTATTGGCGGCATACTAACGCTAAAAATCGGTATTATGCGCACTTTGTTCCTAGGCGCCGTCCTTTCCGCAGCAACCAACCTGTTATTTGTCTGGCTAGCTGGGCAGGGACATGATGTCAGTGCATTAGTTTTCACCATCTCTGCCGACAACCTTTCAGCGGGTATCGCTTCTTGTGCATTCATTGCTTATTTATCCGGCTTAACCAATTCCGCCTACTCCGCAACACAATATGCCCTATTCAGCTCGGTCATGTTATTGCTACCTAAGTTTATTGCTGGCTTCAGCGGACAATTTGTAGATGCTTATGGCTATGAAAACTTCTTCATTACTACAGCTCTCCTTGGCCTTCCAGTTCTAGTCCTAGTTTGGCTGGCCGGTCAAGCTACGTTTAAAGGCGCTGACAATGAAACACTCAAGAACTAATTTGAGAAAATAGATTTACCCCTTTCGACGTGATGGGTGTGGACGAAAATACTGTTTATTTTCATAAAACACCTCGCAATTATTATCAGGCAACCAACTTGGATAACCCAATATTGGTATTGGCACTAAATCAGCACTTGTGAATTTTTCTTGCAATAAAAAAGGTACCAACCGTTCATCCAAAGTTTTGATCTGTTCAAGCAATGGCAAATTTAACAACGACTGCTCTACATCGAAAATAATACTCTTTCCCGTCATTCCCAAATATGGATTTAAGGCCTTCTCATACAACCCGTGTCCAAAAACAAAAAAACGCATCGATGATAAAACAGCCTCTCGTTGCTCCCAAAACAATTTTTTCCACTCATGATTTCTTAATAAATCAGTCAGTGCTTTATCACTACACACGACAACGACTCCTGATTCATCAAATAATGTTGCCGCATCTCGTAATGGACCACGTTGTTTCTGGCCATCCTTTAACGCGCACTGCAGCGCATTAAAATGAATCTGATTGAGTGCTGCTTTAGCCTGCGGGAATGTTATCCATACCAATGCATTAAAAAAATCATGCCAGTTATTTTTTCTTGTCTGAACTTCACCCGTCTGAAAGATTCTGGGCTCATATTGCTGCGAGAACTCATTGCTTGGCATGGATTGCGGCACAAAACGAAGCGGTTTACCCGAACGAGTATGGACTGATCGATTTACAATTTGTTTCAAACACTCCAAATCATCTACTGAAGGCCATTCAGAAAACTTGTTGATAGTGTCTCGTAAAGAATCAAATGGCTGAAAAATAGAAGAAGATAGAAAATTCGGCTCCCAATGAACCAAATGATTTTCATTTCTTTGTTTATCAACAGGGCCGACTGACATAATAATATAATGATGTAGTTTTCAACCACGACTAATTCATATGAACCTAGAATTAGTCATCTCACCTGCACCGTCCCAAATGAGCCATTTTTTGAACACTACAAAGACATGGAAGAAGACAAAGGGTAAGAATAGAGGGTTGGGATGGCGTTGAGACGGCTCAAAATGAAATACTAGATGGCATTGAGCGCTTTAATTTTGCCAAGGAAAACCAATGTTCTAAAACAACACAAATACCGACAAACCATTTCGTTATCGGTATTTGCTTGATCTTCCTTACATCAAGTTAAGCATTATAATATTTAATACGATCATAATAGCACCAAGCATTAACCACGTTTTACCTGCTTTTTTAGCTTCCGGATGATCTTTCCTCATGTAGGTAAAACCCACTATCACGCCAATAATTGGCAAAAATACTGTGCCAATAATAATAGCAATGTTGAAACCACTGGATACAACAGGCTTTTCTTTTTCTGAATCGGCTTGCAAATCAATATCTGTGATGCGCTGATGCTGTCTAGGCTGTTTTTTTACTTCCGTAGTCGGTTCTTCCTCCACAGTCTCTTTGCCACTAGGTCTAGTGGCATCAGTATCCACATTATCTTGTGCAACAGTATCTTCTTCAGTTAATAAACGCTCGTCGCAATTAACGCAGCATTCAGCTTGATCGGTATTTTCAGTACCACACTTTGGGCAGAGCATATCAAGATCCTCATAAAGTTATCATTTTTTGAATTATAATATTCCGCAGAATCATACAAGAGCGCGCTTTCTTTGACTACCCATTCCAGACAAATTTTTACCCTTGTAAAGAAAACAACTTCCTGCAAAAAGCACTTTCTAAGGATCGATTATAAACGTAACAGAATTTTGAAATGTTGCATCAAAAACATGATCCAAATTATCATCTACTGCAAATGTAACGACATAAGAGCCCAAGGGCCAGCCAGTCGTACGAACATTTAAAAAAACAACTTCTGACAGATCAATTAACGCACCACCAAATACACGTATTGGCAAATCCGAGGACCTAAACTGCAATTGACCATCTAACCAAAAATCGCCCAACGGTGTAGCAGCTTTCACCCAATAGTCTGCCTGATTCCCAGCATTCTTTCCAGGGTCAAGCGTTACAGCCAGCGTCAGATCTTCACCTTGGGTCAAAACAACGGTATCGAGCGAATCATTCGCCGAAATGGTAACAACCGGTTCTAGAGGCTCCATGACTAATTCATCATTAAAAAACCATGAAAAATTTGTATTTAATGAAATATGACCCTCAGTAATCACAATATGCCGTCGTTCCAAGTCGATATAATTACCGGTGATTTCACAGGCTGCAAATGACGCTTGGTTATCAAACTCAAAGATGATATCCGCTGTATCCGTGATCCCTTCATAGCGCAACTCAATTGTATAATCGTCACTCGTGCCCGCCAATCGATCCAAACCACTCATCGCAAGACGCAATGTCGCAATGTCATCAGCGGTTAAAGTCCGTCTAGTTTCTCCAGAACGAATCCCCTGCTGCATCACGGCCTCTGTATTTTTGAAGCCCATCAGCTCCGCAACAACACGGTCACCGTTTACAACAAACTGATCACCGCTCGGCAGGTCATCAAGACTCTGGCTATAAGTTGTAATGTCTACAACCCGTGCTAACATAAACGGGTTATTACTCTCCTTATGAAACCAATGGAGATTCACATCATCTCCTCGCAAGTCATCGCTGGAGCCAACAACGCCATCAATACCACTATTTAGATCAAAATTGTTATTCGCCCCTCTAGTTGCTTTGGTAAAGTTTCTATCATCCCCACTCAGGCCGGATTCAGAAGCCAGATTTGGGTGCCCAAGGCCAAGACAATGCCCTAACTCATGCAAGGCTACAGATTCGAAATCAAACTGATTGTGAGGCATGCCATTATTTTCTATTAGCACATTACCAGTCGTTGGGATTAACCTATTCCAGGTGTTAATTACATTTTGAACAGGAACCTCCATCGCATCAATATGCAGAGAAAAAGGTGAAATACCAACAGTAATCACCAGGTCCGCACCATTTCCAGTATAGCCTTTTGGATGGGTTATAGTATCAACACCATGAACCTCATCCGCAAACTCAAACACCCCTGATTGCACCGGACAAGCAAACAAGATGATTGCCGACATACCGATAAGATAATTGACCAACCTACTATCACTAACAACCATCATAAATAGGAATTGAAAATATATTGCGCTATTAATCTAGCACATTGTTAATCGAGTCTTTCCAGGTTTCCCTTTGAAATAACAGACAACAGAAGATCTTGAAATTTCACCAATGAATACAATATTTCATTTTGGGGAAAATATTTTGCATCCCATTTCAAACCACTCCAAGCAATTTTTTTTGACTCATTACGATCACCACCTCCAAACTCGGTAGATTGAAAACGATTGGGATAGATTTCAATAGAAATATTAGCGCCATCTGAAATATTTGAAAGCGTTACCAATGCTTCTTTACGCGCCATATTCTTCGATAATATCTCCTTACGAGCAAGCTTCTCATCAAACATTAAAAGATCATTTGTAATCAAACGCCCAATATCAGTCATCGTACTATCATCTAAATACATTGCATAATTTCCCGAAAGCGTCATATATTCCGGATAATGAACAGACACATACCCATCCTGATAAAGGTTGATAGAGACCCCTTCATCAGCACCACCTAATAAATCTGGTTTCTCTTTATATACGACTAGTAGACTATCCGAGTGATGCAAGCGGTCTTGTCCAGCAATAGCATGCCACTGCCCCTCAAATGTAACGGCAACTAAGCTCCAAAAGAGTATAGATACTAGCACTACAGACTGAACAATCCATCGGTTTAATTGCATGTTATCCCCAATTAAAAAAAGCCGACAAAAAAATATAATAATCGCATCTCATCAAACAACGACGGCCAAGAACATAAAGAGCAACCCTCTAATTTAATAGACAATTAACTGCCAATTGACAAAACACAAAGCAGTATAGAAAAAATATGGTAGTGTATCTAATAAGTTGTAATTTTCAAGGAGTTTTCATGCACAAAATACAACGTCAGCTTCATCTAGACCACCATCACCTACAACGTTTACTCAATTGTTTAAGCGCAGAGATCAATTGTTATGATTTTAATAGTAAGCGTGCTGCTGATTTAGCCGTTATACTCAGCGCGCTTGATTATATCGATAGTTACCCAGACAAATGGCATCATCCGACTGAGGATGTTATTTTTGATCACTTACTGGAAAAAGGCGTAAAAGAATGTCCGCTTATTGAACAGCTTAAACAAGAACATAATGTCATCATTCAAGAAACAGACAAAGTTCATCAACTATTTGACATGGTCGCCAACGATTGCATTGTCTCTGCCGATGAATTACTCGGTAGCGCGCACCATTTCATTACGCTCCAACAAAAACACCTTGAAAAAGAAAACGAATTTATTTATCCATTAATGGACACCTGCTTTTC
>JAJFJJ010000084.1 GCA_021774195.1 Nitrosomonas sp.
ACAAAAAATATTGACGCAGCATATAACTGATATGTAAGGAGATATTTTTTGTGAGTAACGCAGTATTGTGACGAAACGGGGTAAGCAGGCAATTCGCTTTGCGGATGCTCGCAAATATGGATTTTTAGAGGTGCCCTTAAGCTTACACCTAGAACTCACCATTTCTGTGTTTCAAAATGATTATTTACACATGTAAACTCATATTTTGTGCCTTGAATTGATGAATTCTAGGGATAATCAGAACAGTTATCGCAATACACTGACTAGTTACAACTAAACCAGACATTTGGAACCAAATTAAACCATGTTTCTAGCGCCACAATGAATTTCGCCAAGCTCATACTAATGGCAATGGCATCTCTTGGTGCAAGCCTATCTGCCACCACTTTTGCAATCGATCTGCCTATTCATAGGCAACACCTGGATTACGCCATGAAAAGTGCTACGGATGGAGATAGCCATGGTGATCCGACAAGCAAAAATAAAGCGATTAAAGTGCATGATAAAGAATTACTGGTAACTGATAACGTTGCCATTAAGCTGGGAAAGAAAGGCTTGCACTTTGAAACAGTGGATGGCGATTTCAAACTTAGCGTGGGTGGACGTATTCATGCCGATACGTCTTTCAGTCGTAGTGACAATTTTCTTGATATAGACGGCAATCAGATTAACGCTAATGATGCCGCAGAAATACGCCGTGGGCGTGTGGAATTTATCGGCACGTTCTTTAAGCATTGGGTTGTTAGGAACCAGCTTGAATTTGCCGGTAATGAATTATCATTAAAAGACCTGTGGCTGCGGTATACCGGCCTGGATTTCATAAACATTACTATTGGAGAACAAAAGCAGGCTTTCAGTCGTGAATTGCAAGAAAGTTCGAATGATATGCTGTTTATTGAACGTTCCGTAATGAATGTTATCAATGGGGCGCTAGTTGACCGTGCACTGGGTCTTAATATCTCAAGTCAAGGACAAAACTGGAAAGGCCAAATCGGAATTTATGGTGATAGTATCGCCATTAAAAAAAGGAAAATCGCCGCGGATGAAGGCTGGTCAGCGAGTTCCCGTTTTACTTTTACACCACTCGTTGAGAAAAACAGACTGATACATTTGGGTGTAGCCGGTAACTTTCGTGAACCGAATAACACAGATGCATTGACTAATACAACACTGCAACTGGCAAGTAGCTCAACGAATATGTCTGACCTGAGCCTGATTCAATCCACTATAAGCGGTATTAATAACATCACAATGTTGGGCTTGGAAGCAAGTGGAAAAATGGGGCCTTTCAGTTTTGGCGGTGAATATAACAATACCTGGATAGACCGCAAAAACGGTCAATCCAATCTAAATTTTAATGGCTGGTATGGAGAAGCGGCATGGACACTAACAGGCGAATCACGTCATTATAAGAATGGTAGCTTCTTCAGAGTGATACCAACGAAAAATTTCAGCCTAGTCAAAAAAGGTATGGGTGCATGGGAACTGGCGGTACGTTACGCTGCGGTTGACTTGAATGATGGTAATTTCAAAGGAGGCAAACTAACAAACCTCACCATTGCACTGAATTGGTATCTAAATGAGACCATTCGCTTGATGATGGGTTACGACAAGGCATTAAAGATTACAGATTCAATACTTAGCAAGCGCGATGGTAGTAAACCGAATAATCTGGACACTTTCATGTTTCGCACCCAATTGGTTTTCTAACGTGTACTAGGAAGCTGTCCGAGAATAGTAATCGTGGCGAAGGAAAAACTGACGAATTAAAGTCTCAACAGAAACATCACTGACCCTAGAAAATGTGCTGACCAAACAATTTTTATATTCTGCAAACATAAGGGGACCGAGTCCTTTTCAACATACTGTCGTGTTGGAGCTAACACGACACTGTTGCGGTTATTTCAACAATGGATGCCCTTTAGGCAGCTGCTTGGAATACCAGATGGCTAGTTTGTGGCGCAGAGATTTTTCGGCAACTTGGTCTTCCGGCAAGGGTTGAATAACTTTATCGTGGACCAACAAGCGGTAGATATAGAGCATTTTTTCACTGGCTGAGTCGGTTGCCTCGAACTCAACCACGCCTCGATCTTCAGCATACTTCACACCTGCGATCATAGCCTCTTTAAATAATGCGTTTTCATTTTTCAGCTTCTTCATGACACCCCCTGTTTGTTATGAGCATTTCTAAAAACCCAAAGCTTGTTCAGTTTCAAAACACGGAAAAATTTTGCAGCACAGCATATGGTTAATATGTAAGCAGAAAAGCTCCCCCGAAACACTGCAACTGGGAAAAAATCTGGATTTTTAGAGGCGCCCTTATGCGTCTTTTCTAACACTTGTGGGTCGATAAGCTGCTAATGTAGGATATTATTGCGTGTACTGCAAGCTCACCACCTTGATTCTATTGTCAATCAACACCCAAAACTCACCACTACCCTCAACCGAATTAAGACGACCTGATTGTAATCCTGATTGCTCCATAAGCACCACCCATTCTCACGTAAAGGGCGCCTCTAAAGTATTTATAGTTTATCCGTTAAGTGCATACATTTTTTCTAAACCTATAATCTTTTTGTTTTAGTTAACCTTATAGAAATCTACACTAAAAAAGATTGGCGTTGTTAACTGGTAAATTTTTCGCTCTGATTGACAGTTTTTAATGTTGTGTTATTGTTGTTTAAAGGCGCTTGATATTAGTTTCTATTTTGTCTTTTTGTAAATATCTAGAAGCTAGATCGAGATATTAAAATGAGTATAGGAGGCTTTAGGATAATGGTTAAATATATTTTCTTAGTGTCAATAGCAATATTGCTTACCGCATGCAGTGAGCCGAAAAGAACACCTGATGGGCATCTGATGGATAGACCGAAAGTATCTGCGTATGGACCGGATGATATCACCCGACATGATATGAGTGATATTGAAGAAGACGAATAGTTACTGAAAAGTAACTCACTGTTAAAACAGATAACTTATTGATTAACTAATCTGAAAACAGTCTCTCTTCATTCGAAAAGTAAGGGAACCGTATTGGCTTGCAATTGAGGAAACGCCTTACGATGGGGTTTACAGTTTAATCTAGTTCACTCAAGTGACACCGCGAATGAGACGATTGTTTCAGATTAATCAGCGAAAAAACATCAGGTTTTAAATGAGTAAATTACCCAAGTGTCCACAGTGCAGTTCGGAATATACCTATGAAGATGGAAATATGTATATTTGCCCAGAGTGTGGACACGAGTGGAATAAAGATTCTGTCGCTGAGGGCCCCAGTGAACGCATTTTTAAGGATGCGCATGGCAACATTCTTTACGATGGTGATGCTGTCACTGTAATTAAAGATTTGAAAGTGAAGGGTTCTTCATTGGTGGTCAAAGTCGGGACAAAGGTAAAAAATATTCGCTTAATTGAGGGTGATCATGACATTGATTGCAAAATTGACGGTATTGGCGCGATGAAATTAAAATCCACGTTTGTTAAGAAGACCTAAATGTTATGTGCCAACCCAGACCTAAACTAATGGGCGCTCAAAAATACAGGTAACTATCCGATTAGATCGAAGCTAATAGGTTTTGCTTGCAATCTGATTCTTACCATTTCGCTTGGCTATGTAAAGCAAATTATCGGCGTATTTTATCAAAATGGATTCAGTCGGCTTATCCTTCGGCGACATAGATGCCACACCAATACTAACGGAAACAGTAGGCGAAATTGGGGAATTCCTATTAGGGATTTTCAATGCGCGAATGGCGTTATTAAATTTATTCATTATGCCGAGTGCCGTATCCAGTGTTGTATTGCCAAAGAGCAATACAAACTCTTCCCCACCCCAACGCGCACAAATATCACTTGGCCGTTTCCCGTATTCTTTAAGTATGCGCCCTATACGTTGAAGACATTCATCGCCAGCTTGATGCCCATAAGTGTCATTCAATTCTTTGAAATGGTCTATATCTATAAATGCGAGTGTTATTGGGGTATTCAATCGAGCGCAACGTTTCCACTCTTTACTGAGAAATTCATTAAAACATCGACGGTTAGGGATGCCAATTAAGCAATCTGACCGGGAGGAATCTAACGCTTTTTCTTCCGCCAACTTTCTCTCTGTGATGTTTTGGTGAGAAATCACATAGTAATCGGTTTTTTCAACCTGAAATGTTGTAACCCACATCATGAACCATCTTTGCTCATGTAAACTGTGACAAGGGTATTCTAAATAAAACTTTGCATGTTCTTTGTTAATAACTTTTCTTATTCCTTCGGCTGCTTTAGATGCAAGCTCATCACCCATAGCCACCGACTCATCACAGACTTTAAGATAATTAATACTATCCCAACTACCATTTAATAAGCAATTGTTATTCAACCCAAAATTTATCCAGCTTTGATTTGCAAATATAATATCACCGTTGCTATTAATAACAACGACATGCTCCGTAATGGTGTCTAGAATAGATTTGAAAAACTCATGTGAGTCTGACAAAACCGACTCCATTGGGGAATGCTGGTTCATTCTGTATCCAATACTTAGACTCACCATTTATAAGTAACCATTCGGGTTCTGCATTTGCCAACGCCAATGATCTTGTACCATCTTAGGTAAATCATATTCGGCTTTCCAATTGAGTTTTTCTGCACTGAACGTAGGGTCTGCATAACACTCAGCAATATCACCTGGACGACGATCGGTAATTTGATAAGGTATTTCACGCCCAGAAACCTTAGCAAAGGCGCTGACTACCTGCAGTACAGAATAGCCTTTTCCAGTGCCAAGGTTGTATGCTTGGCAACCATGGTTTGGAGTAAGTGCATTCATCGCTTTTAAATGTCCAAGTGCAAGATCCATCACATGAATATAATCACGCACGCCAGTACCATCAACCGTTTGATAATCTCCGCCAAACACTTTTAGCTCCGCTAATCGACCTATTGCTACCTGAGCAACATAAGGCATCAGATTGTTAGGAATTCCGTTTGGGTCTTCACCTATCAATCCACTGGTATGCGCCCCGACCGGGTTAAAGTAGCGCAGTAGCGAAACTTGCCAGGCTGAATCCGCTGTGGTGAGATCACGCAGGATATTTTCTATCATTAACTTAGATTGCCCATACGGATTGGTTGCTGAAAGTGGAAAACCTTCGCGAATAGGCACAGAGGCGGGGTCTCCATAAACTGTCGCTGAAGAACTGAAAACAATCCGTTTACAGTCGTGAGTCGCCATGACATCAAACAAATTTACCGAGCCACAAACATTGTTTTGATAATAAATCATCGGATTAGCCACTGATTCGCCAACCGATTTCAAACCCGCGAAGTGAATCACGCACTCAATATCATATTGAGCAAACACTTGGTCCAACAAAGCTTTATCTAGAATATCGCCTTCCACAAAAATAGCCCGGTTGTTTGTAACCTGCTCGATCCGATTAAATACCTCAATATGGCTGTTACAAAGATTGTCGAGCACGACGACATCATGCCCGGCTTCCTGCAAAAGCACGACAGTATGACTGCCAATGTAACCGGCTCCTCCGGTAACCAAAATCGCCATCAAAGATCTCCTAATATAAACGAACGCTGATTATAACCACCTGACTTGCATTACTCTTTCAGAAATAGTGCGGACGCAGTTAAGGGTGCCTCTAAAAATTCGGATTTCTAAACAAGACAAGGCGAGAACAAAAAATATTGACGCAGCATATAACTGATATGTAAGGAGATATTTTTTGTGAGTAACGCAGTCTTGTGATGAAACGGGGTAAGCAGGCAATCCGCTTTGCGGATGCTCGCAAATATGGATTTTTAGAGGCGCCCTTAAAACACTAGTCCTATCCTTTTGTCAATTAGACGACACTGACCGCACCAAAAAATGTGGATTTAGGATCGAATCTTTCGTGTTATACAAGAGTTGTTGGTCATTTTCCGCATTGATTACTTCCCCTCCAGCTGCATTAACAACGGCATGAGCAGCCGCAGTATCCCACTCAGAAGTGAGACCAAATCTCGGATAAATGTGTGCCTGGCCTTCGGCTACCAGACAAAGTTTAATAGAGCTCCCCATAGAAATCAGTTCATGCTCTCCTAGATCTTCCAAGAAAGCCTTCAAGCTATCACCTGCATGGGACCGGCTTCCGACAACCTTCCATGGCTCGCCGGTTTTGTGAGACTTGACTTGTATTATTTGCTGCTCACCAGCTTGTATCTTTCTGGCAGGTTCTCCTTTTTCACCGACCCAAGTGACATCTAAAACAGGCGCATGCACCACACCGATGACAGGCTCTTGCTCATAAATAAGCGCAATATTAACGGTAAATTCCCCATTCCGCTTAATAAACTCCTTCGTTCCATCCAAAGGATCAATAAGCCAATAACAACGCCATCCCTTGCGAACATCCCAACCAATACTTGTCGATTCTTCTGAGAGAATTGGAATATCAGGTGTGAGTTTTTGTAGCTGCTGTGTAATCAAATTATGAGAAGCAAGATCAGCTTTCGTCAGAGGGCTACTATCTGTTTTCTCGCTCTTACCGAAATCATCCGATTGGTAAACATTAAGAATTTCCTTGCCGGCATCAATTGCAATAGCAATAACCGCTTCGATATCTATCGCTGGTTTTACGTCACTCACAATATGTTACTCCTCTATTTAAATGCAAATTAAGTTTTGGCATGATCACGTCAGTAATTCCAAAAGAATAAATAACGGTTAGTTTGCCAACAATATGAGCCATAAGGTCATTGTAAATCCGCCGCCATGGCTTCGCAATGAACCTCCGCCGGCGAATACGCTCAAACCAAAGCCGATAACCGTATAAATTCAATTAACTGTCGTAATATTTATACCATTTTCTATTTGATTTCTTTGAGGCCGGCCTCAATTTCTAGCGTGCGCCATAGTCTCTCAATGGTCTGTTCGATGCAGAGACTGAGCAGATGTCGCAGTGTTTGAATCTGGCTCATTGCGTTTCTCACAAAGTACCATCAATTCTTAGCTCGTTACAACATTAATAAAGTAATGTAAGGAAAGTCTATCATCCACGATATAGTTACAAAGCCCGAAACAAAGCAAGCTATTAATGATTGTTCGCCTCATCCTTTAACTGTCTTAAGAGATCCATCAAGACCAAAATTAAACCGCTAATACCGCAATCATTTCTGCTCTATTTGATGCGGTAATCGGCATGCCGGCAACATCAGCAGTCACAACCTGTATGCCTTGCGCACCTCGTGCTGGAAAGCGAGATCTATGTAGCCCATGCTCTACAAATAATCGGTGTCGCACAAGAAATCCGTACGTTGCAGGATCCAAAGCTTGTAACCCGGCCTCAGATGCACTGAGACGGTATTTTAGGTTTATGTAACAACTCAGCATTTTGCGGTAACTGTTCTGATTGACCCTAGAATTCATCAGTTCAAGGCACAAAATGTGAGTTTACACGTGTAAATGATCATTTTTGTAACGCTGAAATGGTGAATCCTAGGGGTAAGCTGAATAGTTACAGGTTTATTTAACCAAATCACGCATAAAGTTTGGTAGTGCGAATACACCATTGTGCGTTTCACCATTATAGAATTTGAGCTTTTGAAGTTGGCGGGTATTAATTCGTCGTTCTATTTCATCTGCGTTAAAAGCCTTTGGGTCGAGTGTCTCAGAACACACAGCCATTGCCCACTGTGCGCCATAAAGTGGAATATATACGGTGTAAGGCCGCACGATATGAAAGATAGTGTTCAGTCGCTGTGCGAGTTCAGAAACACGTTCCGGACGTGCTGTTGGTGGGCCAATATGCAACACCATAGCGCCGCCAGGAGCCAGTGCTTGTCGACACATCTGAAAGAATTCCGCTGAGTAGAGTGCCTCAGCCGGACCAATCGGGTCATTGAGATCCAGAGCAATCAGATCAAACTTTTCATCTGTTTCACGAACGAATTTCATGCCATCATCGACGATTACTCGTAGCCTGGGGTCATCAAAAACGTTGTTATGAATTACTTGAAAGTGTTCCTTGGCGATCTTGATGACATCCTCATCAATCTCGACCATTGTGACTTTCTCAACCGATGGGTGTTTTAATACCTCCTCCGCCGAGCCGCCATCACCACCACCGATAATCAATACATTTGTTGGCGCATCGTGAGCCGTCAAAGCCGGGTGAACTAGATTCTCGTGATAGATAAACTCTTCACGTTCCGATGTCATGTTGAAATCGTCTAGTCGGAAAATCTTACCATAGTGCGACGTATCGTATATCTCAAGTTTCTGATATTTAGTCTGCCATTTACCGATCTGGCGATCGGCCTTAATGTAGAAACCAGTGGTTTCATTCAGGGGTTCAATGAGATAGTGACCACCACGTTCAATTTCGTGCTTTGCAATCTCGCTAGGCTGGAAATATTCAGTGATGGAATTAAATAATTGGTGGGCTTTAGTGGTATTGTCGGCGCTGTAGTTGCAGACGTAAACATCTAATGTTAATCCGCTATGCTCTGGCCAAGTATGAATTGCGAGGTGCGACTCTGCGAGTACCACAGTACCGGTAAAACCGAAATCCTCAAACTGCTTGAAGGTCACGTCCATGATTGTAAGCCCTGAGGCAGATACCATCTCAATGCATTGGTTCTTAAAGCTTTCACTATCAAGCAACAATTGTGGGTCACAACAACAACCACTCAGATCACCAATGAGATGCAAACCTTTCATAACATTATTTCCAATAAAGCAAAACTTACAGAAAAAACCAGAACCGATAATTAGATTCGGTAAGATGACAAATCGCCGTGCGATAGGTTGGCACGGTCATATAAATGGAAATTTGGTTCATGCAATAGTGACAGGAGTATAGTTCGTTAAGATTAAAGATTACTTTTGTTCTTATCGACTATCTAGCAGGCTGTCCGAGAATAAAATGATCTACTATGGAAAAGTTATTCTGGTCATATTTCTCGGTCATTTTCGTTAAATAGAACAACTATTCGCCTCAAATGATCAAAAAACCCGCCTCAAAATGGCTTCTCCTCGCTACGATCCCTATTCTCTGACAGCCTCCTAGATAATCTTGATCTTTAGATTGTTGATGTGTCTCATGCGAAACAAGGTTAACAGATGATTTGCGATCCTGCCATTATAATACGGAGATATTGTAGCGTGCAAAATACTGTCTTTTTATGATCGCAATACTTGCCATTAAGTGCGGCAGAATCCAGTTGTGTTTGTGAGATGCTACGATAATGTTGCGCATGCGATTGATATAAGGGTGCCTCTAAAAATTCGGATTTTTAGTGGTACCCATAAGATCAATCGCATGACTATTCAATACATGCTGACCGTGAATGGTTTGTGCCGTTCTTAAATACAAGGGGCAAGTTGGTGATCATTAAGCACCCGCTTACTCTGAAGTCATTTCATGTTTTCAACTATCCAGCAATGTAACTATTCAGCTTACCCCTATAATCCGCCATTTCGGTGTTACAAAATGATCATTTACACGTGTAAACTCACATTTTGTGCCTTGAACTAACGAATTATAGGAGCAATCTGAACAGTTACTTTGATGTACTGAATAATTACCCAGCAATTTCCTATATAAATAGTTTAGGGTTGTTGCTGTGAAAGATCAGCTGCGATTGAATTGATTTTTTCTTGTAACTGATCATCGGATTGGATAGCTTGACCCATTGCATTGTATTTCTCTGGCGTCAATCCAATTTGCTGAAGTACTTCCCCCATTTGCTGATTAGTCGCTTGAATCAATTCTACTCTTTGTTCGTCCGTTTCCAGAGTTTGTATCTGGGCGTTTGCCTGCTGTTGAAGCTGAAAAATATTCACATTGGCAATAATAAAAGATTTCAGTTCATCGTCACTGTAACTGGTCATAGCAGCTTGTTGATCGTCAGCCTCGGCCATCACAGGCATGATGCAAACAGCGCTTAAAAAAACAGCTAACATCAAACTGGACATCCATTTGCCATTGTTCTTCATGTGACTTTTCCTTTGTAAAATGTAATTACTCAATGTATTTCGGTAACTGTTCTGATTGCCCCAAGCGCTCATCAGTTCAAGCTACAAAATGTGAGTTTACACGTGTAAATGATCATTTTAGTAACGCAGAAATGGTGAATTCTAGAGGTGGGCTGAATAGTTACTGTAAAGTTTTGTTAACAAGACGGCCTAATATTATTAAGCCAACCGAAACCCTAACAGATATCATGATTGTCATCAAACAAGGCCTATTTGAAAGCATTCTAATTTATTTGGTTCTCACCAGGAAACTATCCGAGAACAGTGCTCGTAGCGAAGACGAGCTATCTCAAAACAATTTTTTGATTATTTGGAAACAGTTCAATATTCTGTGCCAGACAAATCTTTCGTAACGCACCCAACCCGAGACCTAATACCAAACCGCCTAATTTTTCCTACCAGATCAGGTCATCACTTCCTCATAATAGACTGTATGCATGAGCAAACGAACACATGAGAATCTGACTTTACTACATTGCCAATCAATGTTTGTAGAAAAAAAGAATTCCCTACTTGCACTAAGTGATCTGTAGAATGTCCATATTATCTTATCAGGTATGGAATCAGCACATGGAAATTCATCGCAGCTTTCATATATTTGATTCCAAATCTAATAGAGAAACCAATGCAAACACTACTGAAGTCAAAACAAGCAGATTCCGCAACAATTACCGTGCAGCCCGTAACCTCTTATCGAGAAATGGGAAAATTTATTGATGTACCGTGGCATGTCAACACAAATAACCCGATGTGGGTACCGCCATTACATATAGAACGGCGTTTACATTACTCCAGGTTCAACCCTTTTTTTAAGCATGGAAAATGGCAAGCCTGGGTGGCTTATAAGAACAACAAGCCGGTTGGTCGAATTAGCGCACAAATCGATTCGTTGCACCAACAGCATCATGGAGAAAACACCGGGCACTTTGGGTCAATGGAATGCATCAACGATAGCGATGTATTTTCTGAACTCATGCGACAAGCCGAACAATGGCTCGCCGCCCACCATATTCATTATGTCAGCGGACCGTTCACACATTCCATCAATCAGGAGTGCGGTATTCTGGTTGATGGTTTCGACACCCCACCGGTCGTCATGATGCCGCATTCACCGGAATGGTACGGTGATTTACTTGACCAGCAAGGCTATCAACCGATCAAAGACCTCTTAGCCTATTGGGTGAAAGTTGATTTTGAAACGCCACGCGTGATGAAAATGTTGATTCGCAAGTATTCAAAACAAATACAACTTAGGCCACTGAATCGTAAAAATTTCCAACAAGAAATCGCCTTGTTGCGCGATATATTCAATGATGCATGGTCAAACAATTGGGGCTTCATTCCATTTACTGAAGCAGAATTTGATGAACTCGGCAGCAGCCTGCGCTTATTCGTACAAGACGATTTTATTCAAATCGCTGAAGTGAACGGTGTTCCAGCAGCATTCATGGTCACCCTCCCCAATCTTAATGAAATCTTTTCCAAATTGAACGGCAAGCTATTTCCCTTTGGATGGATGAAATTAATCAAACAACTCAAGAACAAGAAAATAAAAACCGGCAGAGTGCCGCTAATGGGTGTCCGTAAACAATATCAAAATACACCTCTCGGCATGGCTTTAGCCTGTATGGTGATTGATGCGCCACGCAAAATGGTATTAGACAGCGGGATAACGGAAGTCGAATTATCGTGGATACTGGAAGACAACAAAGTGATGCGAAACATACTCGACAGCATTGGCAGCAGCCAATATAAACGCTACCGTATTTTTGGGAAAACATTGCAGTAGCGGTCATTTACAACACACCCTATTGGCGAATTATTTGTTTTATTTCACTAGACTGGCCAATACTGAAGCGATCAACTGAGGATCTTAGGATTATTTAAAACAATTGAAGGACCTATCACCACAACGCTTCCTTCAACCTGATATTTACGGGTTCAGCGATCAATTCAAGGCTTTCATCTCATATTTGCGGTAAAATCACCCCTAGTACTCTTTCAACTTGATATTTACGGGTTCAGCGTTAACCCATTCTGTAACCGCACGAGAAAAACTTGAGTTCATCACATTCTGACCATTCCAAATCTTCGCTTTCCTATCGTGACGCCGGTGTCGATATTGACGCGGGTGATCGTCTGATTCAAAACATTAAGCCTTTAGCCAAGCGTACATTACGCCCAGAAGTATTAACTGGCATTGGCGGTTTTGGTGCTTTGTTTGAGATTTCCAAGAAATATCAGAACCCGGTTTTGGTTTCCGGTACGGATGGTGTTGGCACCAAGTTAAAGTTAGCTTTTCAATTGAACAAACATGACAGTATTGGCATTGACTTAGTCGCCATGAGCGTGAATGATATTCTGGTGTTGGGTGCGGAGCCGTTGTTCTTTCTGGATTACTTTTCTTGTGGCCAGTTAAATGTTGAAACCGCCACAGCGGTGGTCAGCGGCATTGCAGCGGGTTGTGAGCAAGCAGGTTGTGCATTAATTGGTGGTGAAACAGCGGAAATGCCGGGCATGTATCCTGCCGGAGAATATGATCTGGCTGGGTTTGCTGTCGGCGCGGTAGAGAAAGATCACATTATTGATGGCAAAAGCATACAAGCCGGAGATGTCATCATTGGACTGGCTTCCAGCGGCGCCCATTCCAATGGCTATTCGCTGATTCGCAAAATTATTGATCAAAACCAGATTAACTTAGCTTCTGATTTTAATGGCAGCCCACTCAGCGACGTCATCATGGCACCAACGCGCATCTACGCCAAATCATTGTTAGCCTTGATGCAGAAACTACCGGTAAAAGGATTGGCGCATATTACCGGTGGCGGCCTGGTGGAAAATTTACCGCGCATTTTGCCGGATCAAATGATGGCCGTGCTGCAAAAAGATTCTTGGATAATGCCGCCACTTTTCCCATGGCTACAGCAACAAGGCAATGTCAGCGATACTGAGATGTCTCGTGTGTTTAATTGCGGTATTGGCATGACACTCGTGATCGCATCTGAACACGCCGACGAAGCCATCAGGATACTGCAAGCCAGTGGTGAAACCGCATGGCCAATTGGTGAAATCAAACCACGCACGATAAATGATGTCCCAACTATTTTGGTGTAATAGCAAATACTAACAACAGAATCATGAGATCACTGGTTATTCTAATTTCCGGGCGCGGCAGCAATCTGCAGGCATTGCTGGAGGCCAATCTGCCGGTGGATAAAATAACCGTTATCAGCAACAATCCACAAGCTGAAGGTTTGGCCATCGCGCGGCAATATCATGTGGACACTCTCGTTATCAATCACCGCGATTATCCCGACCGGGAATCTTTTGATACAGCCTTAGCAGAGAAAATTGATGCTTGCCAACCAAAATTAGTTGCACTCGCCGGTTTTATGCGTATTCTTAGCGATGCATTTGTCGCGCACTATACGGAACGGTTGATCAATGTGCATCCATCATTATTACCTGCCTTTACCGGTTTAAACACGCATGCAAGAGCACTGCAAGAAGGAATTAAGATTCATGGATGCACAGTACATTTTGTCACTTCGCAATTAGATCACGGCCCTATTGTTATTCAAGCAGCCGTCCCCATATTAGCCGATGACAATGAAGAGACGCTGGCCGCCCGCGTACTGCAACAAGAACACCGCATTTACCCACAAGCCATCCGTTGGTTCATGCAAGGTCAACTTGAATTGACCGGCAACCTTGTTAAAGTACACCAAGCCAACACTCGTGATATTGCGCTACACTCGCCAGGATTACAGGAATGAGATTTTTAACAGTTATTCTTCTACTTTCGGGACTCAGTTTCACCAGTTTTGCAGGTAATCTGCCGCCACATATTGATATTAGTTATACCGTAAAGACAGGCATTGGACATGGCGAACTGAAAGAAACAGTAGAAATCATTCAAGATGAGGATTCGCACCGCTATAACATTAGCAGCGAAGCTCAGGCACGTGGTGTGATGAAAATCATCAAACCCGGAAGCATCTTACGTAATAGTCGTGGCGTCATTACGGCAGAAGGGTTACAACCCATTTATTTTTCGGATCAACGCGGCAAGAAAAAACCGAGCGTGGCTCATTTTAATTGGGAAAACAATCTGATTACACTTGTGCATGAAGAAAGAAAAAAACAAAAAACACTGCCAGAAGACACCTTGGACCGTCTCAGTTTGTCGTACAACTTCATGTTTAGCAAACTACCAGAAGATCATCTGGATGTTCACATTACTGATGGGCGTAGCCTGGAACTAACTCGCTACACCATCCAAAAAGAAACATTGAACACGCCAATCGGCACGCTAGAAACCATTTCGCTCACTAGGCAACCGGAACATGATGAAGTTAAAAGAAAAATCTGGTTAGCACCAGATTATTATATGCTGCCAGTTCGCATCGTTTCTACCGAGAAAGACGGTCTTGAGATTGAGAAAATGGTCAACGAGATCGCTATCAAGCCTATCGATCGTCATTCTACTCGTTAAAACCAGCAACACCGGCTCCCAATCATACGCAAGGAAACTAATGGCCTTAAACCCAAGTCAGCTGGATGCAGCTGTCGTTGCAACACGAACCATTCTACCGCTGGAATATCCGGCTGATGCAACTATGCGCCGTTTCTTTCGGGAAAACCCAAAACTGGGTGCCAACGATCGCGCATTTATTGCAGAAACCGTGTTTGGTATTTTACGCCACCGCTTTTTCTTGACTAGCCTGTCGGAGCTCGCAACACCTCGTAGCCTAGTACTTGGCTATCTGGTTAAATTTCAAGGCATGAATTTACGTGAACTCACACCACTGGTAAGCGACACCGAAGAAAAATGGTTATCCGGCATCAAATCGATTAAAACCACCACTCAGACCCTACCAATCCAGGCGGAGTTTCCGCAATGGCTGGTTGATAAGTTGCAAACCATCATGTCCGATGAGGAAATCCTCACCTTAGGTCATTCACTGCAAAACCCGGCTCCACTTGACCTTAGAGTAAATACATTGCTTGCCAAGCGCGACCAAGTACTAGAAACGCTTGTATCAGAAGGATTTAAAGCCGAAGCCACTCCCTTTTCACCTTGTGGTATTCGTCTAAGCGGCAAACCAGCAATTAACCGGCATCCGTTATTTTTGTCTGGAAAAATAGAAGTTCAAGATGAAGGCAGCCAATTACTGGGTTATCTACTAGCCCCAAAACGTGGGGAGATGGTGGTCGATTTTTGCGCGGGCGCAGGTGGAAAAGCATTGCTGTTAGGGGCTTTAATGAATTCAAGGGGGCGCCTTTATGCCTTTGACGTTTCAGAGAAACGTTTAAGCAATTTGAAGCCGCGCCTTAAACGCTCTGGCTTATCCAACCTACATGCTCAGCGTATCAGTAACGAAAACGACATCAAAGTAAAACGCCTGACAAAAAAAATTGACCGCGTACTGATTGATGCGCCATGCAGTGGCTTAGGTACATTACGCCGAAACCCTGATTTAAAATGGCGCCAATCCAGCCAAAGTATTGAAGAACTAAAAGCAAAGCAAGCCGCTATTCTGACCGCCGCAGCTGGTTTAGTGAAGCCTGGCGGACGATTAGTGTACGCCACTTGCAGCTTTCTACCGGAAGAAAACCAGAATGTTATTCAAGACTTTCTTGAACAGCACCCACAGTTTAGTTTGTTAAACTGCTCCGAATTATTGTCCCAACAGAAGATAGCAATCGATACCGGCGAGTTCTTACAGTTATCACCACAAACCCATCAAACAGATGGTTTCTTTGCGGCGGCATTAACGCGTGCCAAAGAGGATAAACAGGAAGAGCAAGAAACCGCCGACTAAGTTTTTCTGTAACTATTCAGAATATTAGTCACAGAATGTGAGTTTACACGTGTAAGTGATCATTTTGAAACGCAGAAATGGTGAATTCCAGCCTGAATATTGCGCCAGTTGCTGGAATTTTAACGCCGAGTTGTTTTGAATTGAGTGTGCTCGCGACCGGAGGCGCAGTTATTCTGCGCTACAGGAAGCATGTACATTCAATTCAAAATAGAGCAAGTTAAAAACCGGCAAGTGAAACCTTGGGCACAAACTGTATTTTCATCAGAATCACTGAACCTAAAATCCTCAGTTGATCGCTCCAGAAATATCTAGTTTTATGAAATAAAACAAATATTCTGTCAAATGCCACACACCCTTCAGGTGAGCTACGCTATGATGCTTATAGCACACTGTTCTTTATCTTTTGCTGCGTTGCAATTCGTTGTAATAACTCGTTATTACGCCTCATTGCGCCTTGCCAAAAATAAACAACAATGCACTCTAAGCACCAT
>JAJFJJ010000085.1 GCA_021774195.1 Nitrosomonas sp.
GGAACCGACAACCAAAAAGGACATCTTTTAATGATGTTTTATGATTTGCGAAAAGGTATTCCTCTGGACGTTAAAACAGAAACAACTTCCATTGGTGAAATGCGTGTCATCAAAGAAGCGCTTGATGATAGCCGTTGGATGACACTCAAAAATGCCCTGTACAGTGTTGACAGAGCCTTTATTGATGCGCGCTACTGGGATACTCGAAAACTAAAGTATCAGGCGACGATGGTCACGCGATTTAAAAACATATTTGTCTATACTCCTGTTGCGTCACGCCCAATTGCAAATCTGACCTGCAACGAAGGGGTAACTGCAGATACAGAAATCACATTAAAATTATCCAAGCAGCGTTGGCGTCGCATTGAGTTTACCGGGCCTAAAGGTGAAGAGTATACTTACTTGACGAATGATTTTAGTTTAGAGCCTGGGGAGCTGGCTTTTATCTACCACCGACGCTGGGATCAAGAAAAATTCTTTGACAACTTTAAGAATGATTTAGCCAGTGCTAAAGCCTGGGGGAAAAGCCCAATAGCGATTGAACAGCAAGCCATCATTGGACTCAGCACTTACCTGTTAACCCGTTTATTTTTGGTCCAACAGTTCGAAGACCTGGCGCTAAAAAATGGGAATACAACTCAATTTAACAAGCACCAAAAGAAAATAAAAACCTATAAAAAAGATGGTGGTATTCACTTGAGAGCATACTGGCTACAACTGTCCAAGATCCCCGTTCAAGTGTGGCGGTTCTTTAAATATTGTTTTATGAAAAAGTCTTCTCCAAGGCTCTATGAACAACAGCTCAAACCAATATTGGAGCGATACCTGTAATTGAACTGCGGACACCGTTACCTTAAGGGTAGACCACGCTATGAGGACTGTAGGATTAGCAATCGATGTACGGCGGTATTCAACACAATGTCATAACAAACAAAATAAACACAGAAAATGAGATTATTATTTTTATTGATATTACTCAGTTGCACCAGCCTCTTAGCTTACGCACAATACCTGCAGCACGTCGAAGACTTATTACCCTGCCCACTATGTGTGGCACAACGTGTTGCCTATTGGCTGTTAGGGTTGACGGCACTGCTGGCTTTTATTCATAACCCCAAAAATCTGGGTCGTCGATTGTATGGTTTCATGATGACTATTTTTGCACTAACTGGTGCAGTCGTTGCGGCAAGACAGTCTTGGCTAATACGCTACCCGGAGTCTTTTGAGTGCGGCATTAGCCCGGAAGAAGCTTTCCTTAACTCATTACCGATTGCCGAATGGTGGCCAGGGATGTTTGAAGCAAATGGGGACTGCATGGATGTTGATTGGGAATTGTTGTCGCTGACCATTCCCGATTGGTCATTGGTTGCTTTTGTTACTTTAGCATTACTGGCGGTTTTTACACTACTGTCGAAGAATAATTAATCACCCTCTGGGATGGTGCTTGGCATGCAATCGTTTCAAACGTTCACGAGCAATATGTGTATAAATTTGCGTAGTTGAAATATCCGCATGTCCTAATAATAGCTGCACCACACGCAAATCAGCACCATGATTCAACAAATGTGTGGCAAATGCATGCCGCAAGGTATGTGGCGACAATCTTTTATTGATTCCCACTAACTGCGCATGGCGTTTAATCAAATACCAAAATGCCTGGCGCGTCATCGCTGCACCGCGAGCCGTTACAAAAACAGTGTCCGTCACAATACCATCCAATAAGATGGGTCGAGCCTCCGCAGTGTAGCGATTCAACCAATCCATAGATTCTTCTCCAAGCGGTGCTAGACGTTCTTTTCTACCCTTACCCATCACACGTACAACGCCAGTATCCATACCAACTTGAGAGTACCTCAAATTAATCAACTCAGATACACGTAATCCACTGGCATAGAGCACCTCAAGCATGGCACGATCACGTAAACCAAGTGGATTCTTAAGGTCCGGTGCACTGAGCAACAACTCAACTTCGGCTTCTGCTAGGCTCTCTGGCAAATGACGTAATAGTTTTGGTGTTTCAATATTGAGACTAGGGTCTGTTGAAATTTTTCCCTGGCGTAACAAGAATCGGTAAAAGCGTTTTAGGCTAGAGAGTTCACGACTGGTCGTGCTAGCTTTCATTTTAGAAGAAACTCGTGAGGCAAGGAAATCAAGCAAATCAGTATGCGTAGCTTCAGTCAGCTTTCTGTTCTCTTGATTTCTTTCTTTTAACCATTCATCAAATAGATGCAAATCATTACGATAACTATCTAAAGTATTACGCGACAGACCATCTTCCAACCATAGGGCATCAGAAAACTCATCTAATAATCCAGCATTCAGCTCAGGGATGTTCATGGTGTAGTAACCAACGTTTAATATCTAATGGAAACCCTTTACTCGCATTCATAAATCCTCCAAGCCCACCATTTTTTGAAATTACTCTATGGCATGGGATGATGATGGGAATTTTGTTAGCACCACAGGCTCCGCCAACAGCTCGAGGTGCTGAATGTAATTGTGCTGCAATTTCAGCATAGCTACATGTTTTACCGCTTGGAATGGCTTGAATAGCTTGCCAAACACGACGCTGATGAACCGTCCCACTAATATGCAAGGACAAGTCAAAAACAAAATCAGGCGTTATTAAATAAGCCTCTAATTGCTTACACACTTCTTTTGCGAGCACATTCTGAGGTGCCAGCAAAGGCGTCTCCAATGGTAAATAATCAATTCCGGTCAGCCAGTCTTCTTCCGTTCTAATAGCCAACACTGCAAACGGTGTTTGCATTTTGGCCTGATACTGACTGACGTTAACTTGATTAGCACTCACAACGTTTATAACCAATCACCCTAAAAACATTTCTCGCTACAAATGATTAAAGCAACTGGATTCCCAGCTCAATTAAAGTTTTACAACTGTGTAACTATTCAGCTCACCCTTAGAATTCACCATTTCTGTGTTACAAAATGATTATTTACACGTGTAAACTCCATTTTGCGCCTTGAACTGAGAATTCTAAGAGCAATCAGAACAGTTACCGTATACACTGACTAGTTACTTACAACTTAATAATTCATTCACTAAATTAATTGATCAATATTGTAATAGAAAAACAACAACACAGGTAGTGTTAATTCTTTTCCATACTATTTAACAGTAAATCGTTCAAACGTTTTACAAAAGCTGCCGGATCTTCCGGCTGACCGCCTTCAGCAAGCAATGCCTGATCAAATAGAATGTGGCTCCAATCATGGAAATCAGCATCTTCTATTTTCAAACGTTGCACCATCGGATGATGCGGGTTGATTTCAAGAATTGGTTTGGTATGCTCTATCTTTTGCCCCGCTGATTTTAGCAAGCGTTCTAAATTCCCACCCATATCATGCGTATCGGCAACAACACATGCAGGCGATTCTGTCAGACGAAAGGTAACACGAACATCTTTCACTTGCTCGCCCAGTGTTTCTTTCATTTTCTCGGTTAATTCTTGATACTGGTTCGTTTCTTTCTCACGCGCTTCTTTTTCAGCTTCATCTTCTAGTTCACCCAGGTCTAACCCACCTTTAGCAACTGATTGTAGCGCTTTACCGTCAAACTCTGTTAGGTTACTGACCAACCATTCATCAACACGTTCAGCTAATAACAAAACCTCAATACCTTTCTTGCGAAATACCTCAAGATGGGGACTACTCTTAGCTGACTTAAGATTATCAGCAGTGACATAATAAATTTTTTCCTGCCCTTCTTTCATCCTCGCCAGATAATCATCTAGAGAAACAGTTGGCTCATCCGTTTCACTATGGGTTGTAATAAAACGAAGTAATTTAGCAATACGATCACGATTAGCAAAATCTTCACCAACACCCTCTTTAATTACTTGACCAAATTCTTTGTAAAATGTTCTGAACTTTTCTTTTTCTTCCTCATCTTCGTTTTTTGCCAGACCTTCTATTAGTCCTAAAACTTTTTTAACGCACCCAGCCCTGATGGTGTCAATGTCCCTAGATTCTTGCAATATTTCGCGTGAAACATTAAGTGGTAAGTTATTAGAGTCAATCACACCACGCACAAATCGAAGGTAATTTGGCAATAGTTTCTCAGCATCTTCCATAATAAAGACACGCTGTACATATAGTTTAATCCCATGACGATGCTCACGATCAAACATATCGAATGGCGCACGTGCAGGAATATAAAGCAATTGTGTATATTCCTGCTTGCCTTCTACACGTGCGTGCAAATAAGCTAACGGTGGTTCAAAATCATGCGCCACGTGTTTATAAAATTCGTTATATTGCTCTGTTGTAATTTCGTTTTTCGGGCGAGCCCAAAGTGCATTAGCCTGATTGATTGTTTCATCTTCATCAGTGATTTTATTTATGTTCTCTTCTTGAGACCACTCTTCCTTCTTCATCAAAATCGGTAGTGTAATATGGTCGGAATACTTACGAATGATATTACGTAGCCGCATACCATTGAGCAGCTCATCCTCACCATCGCGCAAATGCAGAACGATTTGCGTTCCACGCGATTCTTTTTCAACCGTTTCTAATGTGTAATCACCTTCCCCACTTGATTCCCAACGAACACCATGCTCCACTGTCAAACCAGCACGTCGTGAAATCAGAGTCACTTTATCAGCGACAATAAAAGCCGAATAGAAACCAACACCGAATTGCCCAATCAAGTTAGCATCCTTCACTTGATCACCGGTTAGCGAATTAAAGAATTCACGTGTACCCGATTTTGCGATGGTTCCGATATGATCAATAACTTCCTGTCTGGACATTCCGATACCGTTATCACTAATCGTAACGGTTCTTTCCTTTTCGTCGAAACTGACACGAATCTGCAAATCTGAATCTGATTCATATAAGGCGGCATCAGTTAACCCTTCGAATCGCAATTTATCCGCTGCATCAGATGCATTAGAAATCAATTCCCGCAGAAATATTTCTTTGTTACTGTATAAAGAATGAATCATCAACTTCAAAAGTTGGTTGGCTTCCGCCTGAAAACTCATTTTCTCTTTTGTTGTTTCAGTTTGCACGACTTTCTCCTTTATAAAAACAGGTGATATAGATGGGGATCAATACGGGGATTTCAAGAAACAAACTACAGCTGCACCAGGCCATTAAGAACAATCAGCATAACTAATTGCTGCAAAAAAAGATTTGTAATCTTATTGGGTGCGATGTGGCGTTTATAATTAAACCGCCAGGACAAAACGACAACTGCTTATGTCACAGTAATGACATAAGCAGTCAAGAATATCTTATAACAAACGCAAACATCTAACAGATGCTAATTGTATAACCTACATCGAGTTTTGAATAGCAAACAAACTAAGGCCCATTAACGCTTGAGGAAAAATCCCCAAAGCTAATACAGCGATACCGTTAACACTTAATAAAAAGTTTACTTCTGGTTTTGATTCAATCGGCTCAGTTGTATCGGGTTCATCAAAGTACATAAACTTAATGATACGTAAGTAGTAGAAAGCGCCAATTAGTGAGAACATCACTGCAGCAACGGCTACCCAGATATATCCGGCATTTAGAACCGCCTGTAATACAGCTAATTTGGCATAAAAACCAATTAGCGGTGGAATACCTGCTAGTGACAACATCAGCAACAATGTAATAAACGCATACCAAGCGTTTCTTTTATTAAGACCTTTAAAGTCACTAATATTCTCAGCTTCAAAACCACTACGACAAAGCACCATAATCATTGCAAAAGTACCCAGTGTCATTAGTACATAGGCTATCACATAAAATAATGCTGAACTGTATCCATTCCAATCGGCGCTAATTAATCCGAGAATGAGGAAACCCATATGAGATATGGTTGAATAGGCCAGCATCCGCTTAATATTAGTTTGTGCAATCGCAGCAATATTACCCACAGCCATCGACATAATTGCAAGGATGACTAACATACCTTCCCAGTCTGCTGACATTTCACCCAATCCTTCAGCCAGCAAGCGCATAACAAAACCAAATGCTGCCAGTTTAGGTGCTGAACCGATAAATAAGGTAATTGCAGTAGGCGCACCCTGATACACGTCTGGCGCCCACATATGGAAAGGTGCTGCGCTCAATTTAAAGCTAATACCAGCAACGATAAACACTAATCCGATAACAAGTACTTCATGACTATTAACACCGTTCTCTATAGCTTTCGAGATATCGGCTAGATGTAAAGAACCGGTAGCGCCATAAACCATCGACATGCCATACAACAAAAAACCAGATGCTAACGCACCTAGTACAAAGAATTTCATTGCTGCTTCTGTCGCCATCAACGAATCGCGCCGTAAAGCAACCAACGCATAGAGTGATAGTGAAAGTAATTCAAGTCCAATATAGAGCGTCAAGAAATGGCTGGCAGAAATCATAACCATCATTCCCAGAGTCGCAAATAGTATCAGACTGAAATATTCGCCGCTTAACATGCCACGATCAGTCACATAACGATGTGAATAAATAAGCACGGCTGATACGGTTCCATAAACCATTAATTTCAAGATATCAGCTAATGCATCATCGACATACATACCGGAAAAGGTATATACCGTATCTGCTGAAAATGAAATATAAGTTAGCAATGCACAACCGAGCAAAGTCGCTTGTGTCAACAGATATGCGACATAACGTCGCTTTTCACCCGCCGCCAAATCTGCCAGCATTACCACGCACACCATGGCAAGCATAAATATTTCAGAATAAGCTGGTGTAAAGTCAGGTGGTATAAAATCCATTAATTCTTAATCCTAATATCGAGAAATATCACTATTCCATAACCATATAATTACAACTTGCTATTGCCGACATGGACCAACAAGTTATCAATAGTAACGTGCATTACTTCAGTTAATGGATATGGATAAACTCCAATCCAAAGCACAGCAGCAGCCAAAATAGCTAACAATGCAAATTCGCGCCTGGAAATATCTTCCAAACTTTCAACGGCAGGGTTCGCGACGGCACCAAAAATTACGCGCTTATACATCCACAGGGTATATGCAGCGCCGAAAATCAATGTTGTGGCAGCTAAAAACGCATACCAGAAGTTAACTTTCACGGCACCCATGATGACCATAAATTCACCTACAAACCCACTTGTTCCTGGTAATCCTGCATTTGCCATTGCAAACAACATAAAAAACGCTGCAAATATTGGCATCTTATTCACGACACCACCGTAATCGGCTATTTGTCGAGAATGTAAGCGATCATAAAGTACGCCAACACATAAGAACATCGCACCGGATATAAAGCCATGTGAAATCATTTGCACCATCGCACCTTCTACACCATAGGCATTGAACAAGAAGAAGCCTAAGGTGACAAATCCCATATGCGCTACTGATGAATAGGCAATTAACTTCTTCATGTCTGCTTGCATCAAAGCAATTAGACCAATATAAACCACTGCAATTAATGACAGAATGATCATCATATCTGCCAGGTAAATACTGGCATCAGGTGTTATCGGTAATGAAAAGCGTAAAAATCCGTAACCACCTAATTTAAGTAGAATTGCTGCAAGTAACACCGAACCGCCAGTTGGCGCTTCGACGTGGGCATCCGGCAACCAGGTATGAACTGGCCACATTGGAACCTTTACTGCAAAGGCTAACAAAAATGCGACAAAAATTAGTATTTGCGGTGTCATTGCTAACGGCAGCTGATGGAAATCTTCAATCGCAAAACTTCCGCCCGATGTATGATATAGATAGATGAATGCAACTAACATCAACAACGAACCAAGCAAGGTATACAAGAAAAATTTAATCGCTGCGTAAACTCGGTTTGGCCCGCCCCAAATACCAATAATCAAAAACATCGGTATTAACGAAGCTTCCCAGAAAACATAAAATAATACTGCGTCTAATGAAGCAAAAACACCATTCACTATCCCTGACATCATCAGAAATGCACCCATGTATTGAGACACGCGATTCTGAATGACTTTCCAGCCTGCGATCACAACAATTGGTGTAATAAAACAATTAAGCAAGATCAGTGGCATTGAAATCCCATCAACGCCAAGATGATAATGAATATTAAAACGTTCAATCCAAGGATGACTCTCAACAAATTGCATCGCACTTGCCGCAGAATCAAATCCTGTGTAGAGCGGAATTGCCACCAGAAAACCTAGAATCGATCCAGCAAACGCAATCCAGCGAGCAAGCTGTGCGTTGCGATCACCCCCGGTAGCAAACACGGCCACACCAAATAGTATTGGTAGCCAAATAATTAAACTTAATAGTGGGAAACCAAACAACATGTTTATTCCGTTTTATTTATTAGAGCTTATAGCTTTGAGTACTTGATTCACTGATTTCATTATCTATGACTGTTCATCATCGAATATTATAATCAATACAACCACAGTGTTAGGATAGCGAATATTCCGACTATCATCGTAAATGCATAATGATAAATATATCCTGTCTGGAATCGTCTAACCAACATAGCAGTCCATGCAACAACACGAGCTGTACCATTCACAAAGAAACCATCAATTATTTTGACATCCCCATATTTCCACAATCCTGTACCAAGTGCTCTAGTACCTCTTGCAAATAACCAAGAATATAGTTCATCGATATAATACTTGCGATCCAACAAGGTATGAATCGGGCCACAACGCGATTTAATCTTTCCTGGAATATCCGTTCTAACCGTATACAAAAACCAGGCAGTTGCAATGCCTGCAACGGATAACCAGAATGGCGCAGTCGATAATGCATGTACCATCATGCCGCCAATACCAGTGAACTCCGCACCTAATTTTTCTATCGCATCATGATGCGGTAAAACATGGATAGCATCACCAAAATAGTCTCCAAAAACCATTGGACCGATAAACCAGCCCGCCCCGACTGTCGGGATAGCCAATATCACTAATGGCACAGTGACTACCCAGGGTGATTCATGCAAATGCTCTTTGGTATGCGTATCCATCCTCGGTTCCCCATGAAACGTCATGAAGATCAAGCGGAAGGTATACAATGCAGTGACAAATACCGTTGTCAGGACACAGAAGTAAGCGAACCCACCACCAGGTATATCTACAAATGCAACTGCTTCAATAATGGCATCTTTAGAAAAGAACCCTGAAAAGCCAGGTACACCTGCGCTGGCCACTGCTGCAACAAACATAGTCCAATAAGTAATGGGCAAATATTTCTTTAGTCCCCCCATTTTGAGCATGTTTTGTTCATGATGCATGGCAATAATCACAGAACCAGCACCTAGAAATAATACCGCCTTAAAGAACGCATGCGTCATGAGATGAAATATTGCAGCTGAATAGGCAGACGCACCCAGCGCAACTGTCATATAGCCTAACTGTGATAGGGTCGAGTACGCGACAACTCGCTTAATATCATTCTGCACCACGGCAACCAACGCCATAAACAATGTTGTAATACCACCGACAACAAGAATAGTTGACAAAGCCGTATCTGACAGTTCAAACAATGGTGACATACGTGCCACCATAAAAATACCGGCTGTTACCATTGTTGCAGCATGGATCAAGGCAGAAATTGGTGTAGGGCCTTCCATTGAATCAGGTAGCCACACATGCAGCGGGAATTGTGCGGATTTACCCATCGCCCCGATAAATAACAATATGCAGATAACGGTAATCACCAGCCATGACATGCCTGGTATCAATTCAACCGTTTCATTAGCCATATTCGGCGCTTGTGCAAAAACGGTGGCATAGTCTAGCGACCCAAAATGCATCAAAACTAAAGCAATACCCAATAGAAAACCGAAATCGCCGACACGATTCACCAGGAATGCTTTCATGTTGGCATAAATCGCTGTAGGCCGGGTGTACCAAAAACCAATGAGCAGATATGAAACCAACCCAACAGCTTCCCAACCAAAGAACAATTGCAGGAAGTTGTTAGACATAACCAACATCATCATTGAAAAAGTAAACAATGAGATATAGCTAAAGAAACGCTGATAGCCTGGATCACCTTTCATGTATCCAATGGTATAAATATGTACCATCAATGAAACCAGACTAACTATAACCATCATAGTTGCTGACAGTTGATCAATCAGAAAACCAATCTCAAACGTCGTATTTCCAGTAACCAGCCACGTATAAACGCTACCATTAAATACATTGCCATCTAATACATCCATAAAAATAATGATGGATGCGATTAGAGCAACAAATACCAATGAGATGGTCGCACGATGACTCCAGACAGGGCCAATAAAGCGGCCAAGCAATCCAGCTATTAGTGCGCCAAACAATGGCGCTAAGGGCACCAGTAAATAAAGTTTTTGCATCTCGTTCTATATTTTATGTCAGTAATGTGTATTTAGTTTTTGCTATGCAGATGTATTAGCCTTTAAGCTTATCAAGGTCATCAACATTAATTGTGCGCTGATTGCGAAATAACACGACTAATATTGCTAAACCTATAGCTGCCTCAGCTGCGGCCACTGTCAAGATAAAGAACACGAAAACTTGCCCAGATATATCTTGCAAATAGTGCGAAAACGCAACAAAGTTCATATTTACTGCTAGTAACATAAGCTCGATTGACATCAGTATAATAATGACATTTTTTCTGTTAAGAAAAATTCCAACTATACCGATAGCAAACAAAATCGCACCAAGTACCAGATAATGGGATAACGATACCAAATCAATACCCTCTTATTGTCTTAATTTTCAAAAATAGCCATGCTATTAACTGAGTGATTTGTTTCATTCTTTCTTCTCTGATGGCATTTCAACTATACGTAAACGATCTTCTTTTTTAACGCTAACCTGATGTGACGGGTTCGGTGATTTCTTATCCTCTCGTTCACGCAATGTCAATGCAATGGCTGCAACCATCGCAACAAGCAATAATACAGCTGCCAGTTCAAACGCATAAACATATTCGGTATAAAGCACGCGCCCCAGTTCTTTCGTATTACTATAGTCAGCGGCTTGCGGCTCAGGTGCAGGCATTTGTTCCAACCCAAAGTGATTACCCATCAATACCATGGCAATCTCAGCGACCATGACTAAGGCAATCAATGCACCGAATGGAAACCACTTCCAAAACCCTTCGCGCAACTGATCAAGATTAATATCCAGCATCATCACAACGAATAAAAACAGCACCATGACCGCGCCAACATACACTAAGACTAGTGTAATCGCTAGAAACTCGGCTTCCAACAACAACCATATACCAGCACATGTCACAAACGCCAATACCAACAGTAATGCTGAATATACCGGATTGCGAGCAGTAATTACACCCAGTGCCGATGCGATTAGGATTGCAGCAAAAATATAAAAAATTATGTCCTGAAAAATCATTTTTATTTACCAGCAGTATTCAACGATATGGTGCATCGACTTCACGGTCTTTGGCAATTTGATCCTCATACCGATCACCAATAGCCAGCAACATTTCCTTGGTATAAATCAAATCCCCTCTTTTCTCACCATGATATTCAAGTACTCGTGTTTCAACAATTGAGTCCACAGGACAAGATTCTTCACAGAAACCGCAAAAAATACATTTACTTAAATCAATATCATAGCGGGTTGTTCGACGTGTACCATCATCACGTTGCTCAGAATCAATTGTAATTGCCATGGCGGGACAAACCGCTTCACACAACTTACATGCTATGCAACGCTCTTCACCATTTGGATAACGACGCAACGCATGAAGCCCTCTAAATCGTGGTGATTGAGGTGTTTTTTCTTCTGGATAATGGACTGTTATTTTTGGTTTAAAAAAATAGCGTCCGGTCACCATCATGCCTTTCCACAATTCAATCAACAGAAAGGTGTTAAAAAACTTTTTGATACTATTCATAGTTTATATCTCTGTCTAGAACCATAAATTCAATGGAAATATTTCTTTCGCTGTCTCTGGCAACTGCATAATTAGACCGATCACCACAATCCATATCAATGTAATTGGTATAAAAATCTTCCACCCCAGACGCATAATCTGATCATAACGATAGCGAGGGAATGTTGCTCGGAACCAAAGAAAGAAGAACAGGACAAAAGCTATCTTAAATAATAACCACAGAAATCCCGGTATCATGTTCAACGGCGCAACATCTAGTGGAGGCAACCAGCCACCCAAGAATAACAGCGAAGTTAATGTTGCAACAAGAATTATATTCGCGTATTCAGCCAAGAAGAAGACGGTAAAGGCCATACCGGAATAATCCACATGGAAACCAGCAACGATCTCAGATTCACCTTCCGCCACATCAAACGGAGCCCTATTTGTCTCTGCTACGCCTGAGATCAAATAGACCAAAAACATAGGAAATAATGGAATTAAATACCAATTTAACATACTCCCACCTTGCTGGCCGTTCACAATGTCACCCAGATTTAAACTTTGAGACATCATCAAAACGCATACTAAGGCAAAACCCATGGCTAATTCATAAGATACAACCTGTGCTGCTGAACGCATCGCACCCAAAAAAGCATATTTGGAATTTGATGCCCACCCGGCAATAATCACACCATAGATACCCATAGATGTCATCGCCAATATATATAAAAGCCCTGCATTAATATCCGCCAATACAACTTCTGGCGAGAAAGGTACCACAGCCCAAGCTGCTAGCGCTGGCATAATTGTTAATACAGGCGCCAAAATAAATAGAAATTTGTTAGCGTTCGTTGGAATCACAATTTCTTTCATGATCGCTTTTACAGCATCAGCGATCGGTTGGCCCCAACCACGTAACCATGGAATACCAAAGAATGTGACCCGATTAGGCCCAACTCGAATTTGCATGTAGGCAATAATCTTGCGCTCAGCAAAGGTAAGATAAGCAACGCCAAGCAACAATGGAACAACAATGGCAAATATAAATGTCATATTTGTCGCTAATGAGAACAACATGGCTCCCCATTCGGTCCCAAAGAACTGATCAAACAGTTGTTGTATATACTCCATTAATTAACCCCAACCCTTACCATTACAGTTTCTCTACCAATATCTCACCAAACATTGCACCGAGTGCAGCTGTACTTGGGTGTGCTGTTGCAATTCGCACACTATTGGTAGGTAGTTTTTTATCGCAGGCAACTTGTAGCTGTATTTCGCTATCACCCTGCCTTACTTTTACATTATCGCCATCATTAATATCAAGCTTTTGTAGTAATTCAGTTGACATCCATGCACGCGGCGCAGCTGCGTCATTAGTCATTTGTAGAGATTCTGAACGACGGACAATTGGATCTGCTCGATAAATAGGAACTTCTCCAATTCGGTGGATATTAACTTCATCAGTTTCATTAAGCTTAATGTCAAAGCTATTTAGATTGTTACTTAGATGATCGCTAATATCTATTCCATCAGGGAAAATCGCTTCACGTACTTGATCAGGTGTATCGTAGTCAAAATCATCATGATTAAGTAAGTTAGCCAAAACACGAATAACTTTCCATGCAGGACGAGTGTCACCTAATGGAGAAACAACGCCATTAAAACTTTGCACACGTCCTTCCGTACTAATGTAAGTACCAGAAGTTTCACTAAATGGAGCGATCGGTAACAATACATCTGAATAATCAGCAGCATTACCTTTGTATGCACTCATTGTTACTACAAAATCAGCCGCGCTAATCGTTTTACTCGCTTGCTGAGAGTTATAGCTGTCATATTCCGGCTCTACATTCATGAGGATAAACGCTTTACAATTATTTTCTGATTGCCCATCAATATTGAGCATTTGTGCAGCATTCAATCCAGCTAACGGCGAATCGGACAAAGCACTATATGATGGTGTTGCGCCAACAAGATATGCACCGACACTATTAGCTGCTTCACCTAAAATACCAAAGCTAGAACCTGTTACCCGTGCAATTGTATTTGCCAACAAATGAATACTTGAGTAATCAGGATGATTTTGCGCTAGATTTCCCAAGTAAATCGCTGCAGACTCATTTTCAATCAGACTCGTTGCAATCGAAATTGAATTTTCTGTGCTTTTAACATTTATCCCATCAACTAATTGCTTAATTTCTGCAGGCGGCTCAATCGCTTTAATTTCGATTGCAGCCTTGAGTATTTCCGCTAATGCTTGAGCTATTTTGTTTGGTGCCACAATAATTTTATTAGCTACACTAGTCAATAAATCATCATCAAATGGATTAACCACATTAAATTGCATACCAAGCTTCGTTGCTTGTCGCATACGTTGAGCAATCAATGGATGATCTTTACGCAATGTGCTACCAATGATAAGTACCGATTTCAATGCAGAAATATCTGCAATGCTTGTACCAAGCCACGGTATCCCTTGCCGTTGATCATCTGCACGAAAATCTGATTGACGTAGACGGTGATCAATATTACCGCTACCCATTGCACGCATTAATTTCTGTAATAAATATAGCTCTTCCACGGTACTGTGCGGGGAAGCTAATGCACCAATTCCGGAGGCACCAAATTTCTGTTTGCTCGTATTCAAACCATTGGCTGTAAATTCCAAGGCTTCTTGCCAATCAACTTCTACCCACTGGCCATTACGCTTAATCATTGGTTGAGTCAGGCGATCTTCTGAATTAAGGCCTTCATAAGCAAAGCGATCTTTATCTGATAACCAGCATTCATTAATCTCTTCATTATCTCTAGGCAAAACTCGCATAACTCTGTTTTGCTTCACTTGCACAACCAGATTAGATCCTAATCCACAATGTGGGCTAATTGATTTTCTGCGAGACAATTCCCAGGTACGTGCTGAATAGCGAAATGGTTTACTAACCAATGCACCAACAGGACAGAGATCAATCACATTCCCTGATAGTTCAGAATCAATAGTTTTACCCACAAAGGAAAGAATTTCAGCATGTTCTCCACGTCCGGCCATACCTAACTCCATAATGCCGGCGATTTCTTGTCCAAAACGAACGCATCGGGTGCAGTGAATGCACCGCGTCATATCAGTAGAAATAAGTGGACCTAGATTTTTATTAGCAACAACCCTTTTATCTTCTTGATAACGTGAGCCACTTGCACCGTAACCCACGGCAAGATCCTGCAACTGACATTCACCACCTTGATCGCAAATAGGACAATCCAATGGGTGGTTAATCAACAAAAATTCCATCACACTTTTTTGTGCCGTCACAGCTTGCTCTGAATGTGTAAACACTTTCATACCTTCCATTACCGGCGTAGCACAGGCAGGCAAAGGTTTTGGTGCTTTTTCTACCTGTACAAGGCACATACGGCAATTTGCCGCAATGGATAATTTCTTATGATAGCAAAAATGCGGAATATACACTCCGACCTCTTTGGCACCATCCATGACGGTACTACCTTTTGGTACGGATACCTGCTTTCCGTCGATTTCAATATTGACCATCGGCTAAAATTCTAAGATTAATCACGAATAATAAGATTGACGCGTTCTACTCACAACGCACTAAACCATGCACTTTTTATGTTCTATATGGTAGGCGAACTCGTCACGAAAATGCTGAATCATTGCACGCACAGGCATTGCAGCGGCCTCGCCAAGTGCGCAAATGGTTCGCCCCTGGATGTTATCCGCAATATTATCAAGCAGGTCTAAATCGTCTTGACGCCCTTTTCCATGCTCAATGCGATGCACTATTCTATAGAGCCACCCTGTACCTTCTCGACACGGTGTGCATTGCCCACATGATTCTTCAAAATAAAAATATGATAAACGCTCTAAAGCTCTTACCATACAGGTTGTTTCATCCATTATGATGACTGCACCGGAACCTAACATGGAACCCGCTTTAGCTATGGAATCATAATCCATATCGGCTTCCATCATAATATCGCCTGGTAATACAGGCATTGATGAACCACCTGGAATGCAACCCTTTAATTTTCTACCACCACGCATGCCACCAGCGAGTTCTAATAATTCGGCAAAAGGGGTTCCCAACGGTATTTCATAATTACCCGGCTTATTCACATGACCCGATACTGAGAATATCTTTGTTCCACCATTGTTAGGCTTACCAAGATTTAGATAGGCTTCTCCACCATGGCGAATTATCCATGGAACCGAAGCAAATGTCTCCGTATTATTAATCGTCGTTGGTTTACCATAAAGACCGTAGTTCGCAGGAAAAGGTGGCTTAAAACGTGGCTGCCCTTTTTTTCCTTCTATCGATTCTAATAACGCCGTTTCTTCACCACAAATATACGCACCATAACCATGGTGGTTATAAAGATTGAAACTAAACGAAGACCCTAGAATATTATTACCAAGGTAACCAGCGGCACGAGCCTCTTCTACAGCCTCTTCCATTCGCTCGTAGGTTGCCCAAATTTCGCCATGGATATAATTGTAACCTGCTTTAACACCCATTGCGTATGCTGCAATGATCATCCCTTCAATCAGAAGATGCGGATTAAACCGCATGATGTCACGGTCTTTAAATGTACCTGGTTCACCTTCATCCGAATTACAGACAATATATTTATCGCCATCGTAATCTTTGGGCATAAAACTCCATTTTAGCCCGGTTGGAAAACCAGCACCACCGCGTCCACGCAGAGCGGATTTTTTTACTTCCTCTATAATTTCTTCCGGTTTTATCTTGTTAGATAAGATTTTCCTCAATGCAGCATAACCATCACGCGACTCATAACTTCTTAAGCGCCAGTTATCAGGGTCACTTGAATTGACTCTATCGAGTAAAGTAAGTGGATATTCCTTCATTTGGTCAGCTCCTCCAACATTTCATCGATCTTTTCGTTGGACATAAAACTGCACATTTGTGCATTGTTAACCAACAAGACGGGGGCATCACCACACGCTCCCATACACTCACCTTCTTGCAAGGTAAACTGACCATCTGATGTTGTTTGATTAAATCCAACACCTAATTTTTCTTTTATATATGCGGCAGCATCATTTCCACCAGATAATGCACAGGGCAAATTGGTACAAACGGTTATTTTATACTTCCCAACTGGCTGCAAGTTATACATATTGTAAAACGTCGCCACTTCATACACTGCTATCGGCTGCATACCCAGATATTCAGCAATGAAATCCATTGTTTCATTTGCCAACCAACCTCTCTCTGCCTGCGCGATTGCAAGTGCTGACATTACCGCAGATTGCTTTTGATCCACTGGATACTTAGCAATCTCCTGGTCTATTTTTTTTAGTGATTCGCTACTTAACATCTTATTATCTATCTATCTCACCAAATACGATATCTTGTGTACCAATGATTGCCACAACATCAGCAATCATATGTCCCCGCGCCATTTCATCCATTGCAGCCAAATGCGCAAACCCTGGCGCACGTATTTTTAAACGATACGGTTTGTTAGCACCATTTGATACCAAATAGATACCAAACTCACCTTTTGGATGTTCAACCCCGACATAAGCTTCACCCGGCGGAACATGAAATCCTTCTGAAAACAGTTTGAAATGATGAATCATTTCTTCCATGTTCTGTTTCATATCAACCCGTGATGGTGGAGCAACCTTATGGTTATCCGTCATAACCGGTCCCGGGTTATTTCTTAGCCAATCCACACACTGTTTTATAATGCGGTTTGATTGACGGAACTCTTCCATGCGTACTAGATAACGATCATAACAATCACCATTGACACCGACCGGAATATCAAAATCAACCTGATCATATACTTCATAGGGTTGGTTTTTTCGCAAATCCCATTCCACCCCAGAACCACGTAACATCGGACCAGTAAACCCAAGCGCCTTAGCACGTTCAGGCGACACCACTCCGATATCAACCAATCGCTGCTTCCATATGCGATTATCTGTCAATAATGTTTCATACTCATCAACGTAGGTTGGAAAACGATTTGTAAAGTCTTCAATAAAGTCTAATAATGACCCTTGCCTGTTTTCGTTACGAACACGAGTTTGCTTGTCGCTATGAATTTTCGATGATTGATACTGAGGCATAGTTTCAGGTAAATCACGATAAACACCTCCCGGCCTGTAGTATGCAGCATGTAATCTCGCACCCGAGACCGCTTCATAACAATCCATCAAATCTTCTCTTTCTCGGAACGCATAAAGAAACATCGTCATGGCACCAACATCAAGTGCATGAGCACCAATCCACAATAAATGATTCAGGATCCGCGTAATCTCATCGAACATAACACGGATATACTGCGCTCTCAACGGCACATCAACTTGCAACAACTTTTCGATAGCCATAACATAGGCATGCTCGTTAACCATCATTGACACATAATCGAGTCGATCCATATATGGCACCGATTGCAAATAGGTCTTACTTTCCGCAAGCTTCTCTGTTGCACGATGCAGCAAACCGATATGCGGATCCGCACGCCGTACAACCTCACCATCAAGTTCTAGCACTAGCCTCAACACACCATGCGCTGCAGGGTGCTGGGGGCCAAAGTTCATGGTGTAATTACGTATCTCTGCCATAGCTAGCTTCTGAAAATTCTATTTAAAATCATTATTAATTTCTACCGTAATTCTCTTCTCGTATCACATGCGGTGTTATCTCACGCGGCTCAATACTCACTGGCTGATAAATTACACGCTTTTGTTCTTCATCGTAACGCATTTCTACATTCCCTGTCACAGGAAAATCTTTACGGAAAGGGTTGCCAATAAATCCATAGTCAGTAAGAAGTCTTCGCAGATCAACATGCCCGATAAATATTATGCCGTAGAGATCAAATGCTTCTCTTTCAAACCAGTTTGCAGTCGGCCAGATATCAGTAACCGTATCGACCACAGGCATCTCATTATCCTCAGAAAAGACTTTTACACGTAATCGTTGATTTAGCTTAACCGACAACAAATGATAGACGACGGCAAAACGTTTTCCTTTTGGATCACCCGCTAATGACGATTCATCGCCATAAGTCGAATAGTCTACCCCGCATAGATCCATAAGCGTATCAAAGGCAAGCGTTTCATCATCACGTAATAGCTCAAAAGCTGATTTAGCGTCCTTGAATCTAATGACAATGGTCACTTCATCAAAATGCTGATGCAAACTGCCAACTTTATCAGATAGCACGTTCGTTAAAGCTGCCGTAAGTTTTTCTTGCTTCGAAGTAGTCATACTAATTATCGCGCTATCGTATTGGTACGATTTATTTTATTTTGTAATTGAATAATGCCGTACAACAAAGCTTCAGCTGTTGGCGGGCAGCCTGGAACATAGATATCAACTGGAACAACGCGATCACAACCTCGCACGACAGAATATGAATAATGATAATATCCACCACCATTCGCACAAGAACCCATCGAAATTACCCAACGCGGTTCAGCCATTTGATCATAGACTTTACGTAATGCTGGCGCCATTTTATTACATAATGTCCCAGCCACTATCATCACGTCAGACTGTCTAGGACTTGGACGAAACACGATACCAAATCGATCTAAATCATAACGTGACGCGCCGGTTTGCATCATTTCTACTGCACAGCATGCCAACCCAAAGGTCATCGGCCACATGGAACCTGTCCTGCCCCAATTGATAACCGCATCCAGGTTTGTCGTTACAAAACCCTTCTCTAAAGTCCCTTCTATACTCATAACACTAATCCCACTCTAATGCGCCTCGTACCCATTCATAGATAAAACCTACTATCAGAATACCGAGAAATACCATCATTGCTAAAAAGCCAAACAAACCAATTTCGTCTAAAACTATTGCCCATGGAAATAAAAAGGCTATCTCCAAATCAAACAAAATAAACAAGATAGCAACTAAGTAGTAACGCACATCAAACTTCATTCGGGCATCTTCAAATGCCTCAAAACCACATTCATATCGTGACAATTTTTCACTATCTGGACGATTCGGTGCAAGCAACCATCCACATAACATTGGCACCACACCTACTAAGAAGCCAACTATGAGAAATAATAAAATTGGAAAATAATTTTCTAGCATTTTTAAATTTATTCTGAAGGTTTTCTTTCTTATACCGCTAACTTGACGCGCAAAGATTTACTTGGTGCCGACGGCGAGACTCGAACTCGCACAGCTTTCGCCACCGCCCCCTCAAGACGGCGTGTCTACCAATTCCACCACGTCGGCGGCCAAAACTATGCGTATGTACAAAAAATACCGTCTATCCTGCGATTATCAGTTTGGTATCTGGCCCGCTTTTAATGACTCACCTACATCTTGATAAAGATCCGCATCTAGATTTGGTTCAATATCCATATCCAATAACACATCTGGATCAACTGCCGAAGAATCACTTTCTGTTTGCTGAATTTCCCCCATGACACCCATTACCCCTAAATCTTCTGTTTGATTCATTGAGAAATAGGTTAGCCCCATACTGGTTGAAAAAAATAATGCAGCTATAAAAGCAGTCATTCTACTTAAGAAAGTCGCTGAACCACTCGCACCAAACAAGCTCCCTGAAGATCCCCCTCCAAAAGCAGCGCCCATATCCGCACCTTTGCCATGTTGCAGCAGGATCAAAACCACCAACACAACTGCTAATATAACATGTGTCGACCAAACCAATGTTTCCAACGTGTTACTCCAAAAAGTTAATTCTGTAATGCGCTACATATCGTAATAAAATCATCAGCAACCAATGATGCACCACCTATTAAACCGCCATCAATATCCGGCATTGCAAACAACTCTGCTGCATTGTTACCTTTCACGCTACCACCATACTGAATAGTTAAACCATCGGCCACAATTTCATTTTGTGCAGCAATTCCTTTCCTGATAAATTCATGTACATCTTGCGCCTGCTGCGGACTAGCTGTTTTACCAGTGCCAATTGCCCATACAGGCTCATAAGCTACGACAGCTTTATTTAATGATTCCACACCAGCTAATTCAATAACTGCTTTTAATTGTTCTTCTATTACCTGCTCCGCCGTATTACTCTCGCGTTGCTCTAATGTCTCTCCAACACATAAAATTGGAATCAAACCAGCTTTTTGCGCAGCAACATATTTCTCAGCGACAAGTTTATTATCTTCTCCAAAAAGAGTCCTTCTTTCTGAATGACCAACTATGACATATGTGCAACTAAAATCCTTCAACATTGCTGTTGAAACCTCACCTGTTAATGCACCTTTATCAAATTGGCTGACATTTTGCGCACCCCAAGCAACGTTAGTTCCACGTAATATCTCTTGCACCGAAGCGAGATAAGGGTATGGCACACATACCGCCACATTTGCATCACGCAACCCAGTTACACCAGCAACCACTGCATTCAGTAAATCATTATTTTCTGCAAGATTACCATGCATTTTCCAGTTACCTGCTACTAGCTTTTTGCGCATTTGCTTCTTCCCTCTACTTCTCAAAAGTGGCGATGCTACTCTTGATTACTAATGTAGTCAATAATAGATAAACAGTAAGGGGTTTCACCCTCCAACTTCAATTCCATACAAACAGATTCATTTACAACAATTTAGACAAAAAAAATACTCAGTTATTATTGAATTAAATATTTAATCTGTTTAATCTCGTAACTTAATTTTTTGTCTTGTTACTTTAATTTATAGCAAATAATCGATGCAATATTAATCTTAACCAAATCGTCCTGTAATATAGTCTTCTGTTTGTTTATTTTTTGGTTTAATGAAAATTGTATCTGTCACATCAAACTCAATTAATTCACCCAAATACATATAGGCTGTATAGTCCGATACTCGTGCTGCTTGTTGCATATTATGCGTAACAATCAGTATTGTTACTTTGCTTTTCAAGTCTGCTATTAACTCTTCTATACTTGCTGTTGCGATAGGATCAAGCGCTGATGTTGGTTCATCAAACAATAGTATTTCAGGATCCGTAGCTAATGCCCGCGCAATACACAAACGTTGCTGTTGACCGCCTGACAAATTGAATGCAAGTTCATGCAAACGATCTTTGACTTCATCCCACAGCGCCGCATTCCGTAATGCTGTTTCTACTCTTTCATCCAAAATTGCGCGTTGCTTAACACCTCTTACACGCAAACCATATGCAACATTCTCGTAAATTGATTTTGGAAACGGGTTGGGTTTTTGAAATACCATGCTTATTCGCATACGTACTTCTATCGGATCAACATCTGGAGATAGAATATTCACATCATCGGGATAGAGCATAATTTGCCCTTCATACCGATTACCTGGATACAAATCATGCATGCGATTAAAACATCGCAGAAATGTAGATTTTCCGCACCCAGAGGGACCAATTAGTGCTGTTATTTTTTTATCATGCAGCACCATATTTATATTTTTCAATGCATTAAAGGCATCATAATAAAAACTCAGGCCTTTAACTTCTGATTTATATTTTATCGGTTCCGCACTTTGTTCTGCATTTGTTAGCATTGTTTCTCTACCACTTAATATTTTTACGCATGCGATAACGCAAATAAATCGCCAACCCGTTCATTGCTAGTGTCATAACAACCAACACTAAACCGGCTGCCGCAGCATTTAATTGAAAAGCTTCTTCAGGACGAGACACCCAGTTAAACATTTGAATTGGCATAACGGTAAATGGCGCTGATAACCATTCAAAGGACACATACGGAAATTCTTCGGCCACTGGAGACGGGGGCAAAAATGCAATAAATGTTAATGCACCAATGGTTATAATCGGAGCTGTCTCACCGATTGCCCGTGCCAGTCCAATAATAACGCCCGTAAGAATACCAGCCGCCGAATAAGGCAACAAATGATCGGATACAGTTTGCCATTTCGTTGCGCCAAGGGCATACGCTCCTTCACGTATAGTTACAGGAATAGAACGTATTGCTTCTCGCGTCGCAACAATCACAACTGGCAATATCAACAAAGCTAATGCCAACCCCGCCGCAAGGATACTTTGTCCAAGGCTTAATTGATATACGAACAAACCCAATGCCAACAAACCATAAATGATTGATGGCACACCGGCCAGATTTGTTACATTAATCTCAATTATTTCAGTAAACCAATTTTTCGGTGCATACTCTTCTAAATACACACCTGAAGCAATGCCTAGTGGTACCGCTGAAGCCGCCGTCACTAACATGACCAACGTTGTGCCCACCCATGCCGACAAGATCCCTGCCATTTCTGGATGACGCGATGGAAACGATGTGAAAAACGACCATGTCAAGCGTGGCATCCCATCAATAACCATCTGTGCAAATAATGCGATAAATGTTAAGACTGCAATCATTAATGCAATGATACCCGCAATCATAAACATCAAATCCCACCGCTTATGTCGACCAATTATTTTCCGAATTTCATCGAGATTATTAATATCTTTCATTATGAAATACTATTGATTTTAATATATTTCCCGATACCGCTTACGCAGCATATGGCCAATAATATTAAATACTAATGTTATTAATAACAACGTTAATCCCGCAGCAAAGATCGTTTGATAACCGATACTACCATGTGGCAAATCTCCTAGACTCACTTGTACGATATAAGCTGTTATGGTCGCGGCCGGCTCCATAGGATTCAAAGTAAGATTTGGCTGCATTCCCGCAGCAATTGCAACCACCATTGTTTCACCGACTGCACGCGATATACCAAGAATATAAGCAGCCGCGATACCCGAAAATGCTGCTGGCATTACTACTCTAATTGCTGTTTGAAATCGCGTCGCACCCATCGCATACGATCCCTCACGCAAGTGCATAGGTACTGCCCGCATCGCATCTTCAGTCATGGAACTCACATAAGGAATGATCATTATCCCCATAACTAGTCCTGCTGATAACAGGCTAAATCCGGGTAATTCTGGAAAAATTATCTGTAATAACGGCGTTACAAACAGCAGTGCAAAGTAACCATATACAACTGTTGGCACGCCACCAAGCATCTCTAAAAATGGCTTAGCAATCTCTCTTACAGCAAAAGGTGCAAATTCTGATAGATAAATTGCAATGATTGTCCCCAGTGGCAATGCAACAAGTAATGCCACCATTGAACTAACAACAGTACCAGCAACTAAAGGCATAATACCGTAATGTGCATCGTCAAATAATGGAGTCCACTGCGTATCGGTAAGGAATTCCCAAAGGGAGACATGCTGAAAGAACACATAGGATTCTTTAACGAGCATGGTGATAATTGCTAGCATAATGGCAACAGATAGAAGTGCTGCCATGAACAATAAGGATTCAATTACCCGTTCATGCAATCGACGCCTAAAGCTAAAACCGAGCTTGCCAGGGTGATTGTTTTTTTTGTGTGACTGTGCTGCCACCAGGAATACTCTTAAATTAAATTAAAAACACCTACTCATCTACACATTTGCAGACAAAGCTCTTTTAAATCTAGAAAAACTTTCTCCAGAGGGCATGACCCCCTGGAGTGGAAACAACTAACAATCGTGATGATCAATAATCATCATCCCAGTCATCCCAATCATCATCGTCTTCATCTTCCTTCAATACCAACTCACCTGCGGCAAGACTGGCATCTAAGTCCGTTTCCGGCGCTTCATCATGAACGAGGTTCTGGTGACAATCTATACAGGTCGCACCTTCTGTTTCCATCTTCTTGTGCTCTGCCTGTGCATCGTCTCCAGGAGGATCCGGGTTCTTATGGCAATCACGACAAGTGATGCTGTCCCATTTCTTCAAGTTCATGCGC
>JAJFJJ010000086.1 GCA_021774195.1 Nitrosomonas sp.
ACTCGAACCTCCACACCCGAAGGCACATGGACCTGAACCATGCGCGTCTACCAATTCCGCCATCTGGGCAAAACAGCATCCAGACGAGAATGCTGAAAACCGCGTAATTCTATAGGAAATCACTGTTTTGTCAATTAACAAGAAGCAAAAGCTACGTACCCAGGATCCCTATCTAGAGCGTGAGAAATTACGCTATAAGGAGCCATTGCCTAGTCGCGAGTATATTTTGCAGATATTAAAGAAACAAGGTATTCCAACGGCCGAGAAAGTTTTGCGGAGTTTGCTGGGAATCAAGAAAAAAGAATATGAGACGTTTGGCCGCAGATTATCGGCAATGATTCGTGAAGGACAAATTTTCCGTAATCGTAAAGACGACCTTTGTGTGATGGAGAAGCTCGATCTGATTAAAGGTAAGGTACAAGGGCATGCAGATGGTTATGGTTTTTTGATACCGGATGATGATAGTAAAGATTTATTTCTGAGCGCCAAGGAAATGCACAAAGTGTTACATGGTGATCATGTTTTGGTACGTGAAAGTGGCTTGGATCGGCGTGGACGCAGGGAAGGTGTAGTTGTTGAGGTGCTGGAAAATGCCAACAAGAAAATGGTTGGTCGGCTGCATATTGATCATGGCATTTTATATGTGGTGGCAGAAGATAAGCGTGTCAGCCAGGATATTCTAGTGCCTAGGGAACATGCGTTAAAAGCCAAGGCGGGTCAGGTGGTTATGGTCGAAATTATTCAGCAGCCAAATAAACATACGCAACCGATTGGGCATATTGTCGAGATCTTGGGGGATTACTCTGCACCGGGTATGGAGATTGATATTGCGTTGCGTAAGCATGATCTTCCGTGCCAGTTCCCACCGGTGGTGGAGAAATCTGTGGACCAATTTTCTCGTCGGATATTAAAAAAACAACATCCAGACCGCAAGGATATTTGCCATTTGCCCTTGGTGACAATTGATAGTGAAACAGCACGTGATTTCGATGATGCCGTTTATTGTGAAGCAGATGGTAAAGGCTATCGGTTGTATGTGGCGATTGCTGATGTCAGCCACTATGTAAAACCGGCTGATTCAATTGACCAGGAGGCATTTAATCGAGGTAACTCTGTTTATTTCCCCCGGCGCGTCATCCCTATGCTGCCTGAAGTGCTTTCAAATGATCTGTGTTCGTTGAACCCTAATAAAAATCGTCTTTGTATGGTGTGTGAGATTAATTTTAAAGCGAATGGCGAAGTGGTTGATTATCGTTTTTACGCTGCGATTATGCGTTCACATGCCCGCCTGACTTATAATAAAGTCGCCGCGATGTTGGATAACCCGGTAGGTAAGGAAGCAAAACAATATGCAAAACTTCTGCCGCATATTCAACTCATGTACAAGCTATTTAAGGCGTTACTCAAGGCACGTACAAAGCGTGGTGCGATTGATTTTGAGACAACCGAAACACAGATGGTTTTTAATGATCAGGGTAAAATTGAAAGGATAGAACCAGTACAGCGCAATGAGGCGCATCGTTTAATTGAAGAATGCATGTTGGCTGCGAATGTTTGTGCGGCCGATTTTCTGCAAAAGAATGAACAAACGACACTTTACCGGATACATGAAAGCCCATCATCGGATAAGTTGGAAGCCTTGCGTAATTTTCTGAAAGAGTTCGGTATACCATTGGGTGGCAGAAATAAACCCAGTGCAAAAAATTATGCGCAAACACTGCTTAAAATTAAAGATAGACCTGACGCACAATTATTACAAACAGTAATGCTCCGTTCTTTGCAGCAGGCACAATATAGTCCTGAAACCAGCGGCCATTTTGGGTTGGCTTATGACTCTTATACACATTTCACGTCACCCATACGGCGCTATCCTGATTTGCTCATTCATCGTGCGATTAAGGCGTTACTCAAAGGTGAAAAATATAACCCTGGTGATTGGCGTGAATTAGGCAAGCATTGTTCAAAAACAGAACGTCGTGCGGATGAAGCAACCAGGGATGTTGAATCCTGGCTGAAATGTTTTTATATGCAAGATCGAATTGGCGAGTGTTTTGATGGGGTGATCAGTAGTGTGACTGGGTTTGGTCTATTTGTCGCGCTGGATAATGTTTATGTGGAAGGGCTGGTGCATATTTCAGAATTGCCCAGTGATTATTTCCATTTTGACGCCACGAAACATACTTTGCTCGGTGAGCGTAGTGGGAAGCAATTCCGCCTGGGTGATCGACTATATGTAAAATTGGTTCGGGTTAATATGGAAACCAGTAAAATTGATTTCGTGTTGGCTGATGCGACCAAAAAAGACGTAAAAATCAGGCGCAGGAGAGGTAAAAAACCGCTTTAGGGGTATTTCTAACAGCCTACATTTCGTTACAAGACTTCGTTGCTCTCAAAATAATAACCGACATATCAGCAGTTATATCCCGTACCAACTTTTTTGCTCCCGCCTCGTTTTATCCTAGAAAAATCAGTTGACCGCTAAAACCGCATATAAATGACTGAATTACAAATATGAAAACTAAGCGTTTTGCACACCATGAAGGTGATTGTAATAACGCTACACAGTTTTG
>JAJFJJ010000087.1 GCA_021774195.1 Nitrosomonas sp.
CGCTATGATGTTTATAGCACGCTATTGTTTCATTTTTGCTGTGTTGCAATTCGTTGTAATAACTCGTTATTACTCCTCATTGCGCCTTGCCAAAAAGAAACAATATCGCACTCTAAACACCACCCAACTGAGGATTTTAGGTTGAACGGTTTTGAATTTCGAAACCATGATGGCCGTGATAAGCATTTCTACTCATCACGGCTGATTGAATAGATGTCTTTGTTTACTTCTCCGATTCATCTTCTGCTTGAAATTGTTTGCGATGCTCCTCACTACAGAAGTAATTACCCATATTTAGAATTGAATCTTTGCTGGGTAATTGAACACTGCATTGTGCGCATTTGACCATTTTTTCTGGGATTTTGACGGGTTCTGAATGACTTGGCGGCCTATCTTCCTCTTGTTTGCTTTCTTTTGTTTCTTTAATAATCTCTTCAGTCGATTCTTCTACTTGTGCGGCAGTATGCTTTTCTACAGGTTCCTCTGCTGTATTTTGCCAGGTTGCTTTTTGGTAATCTTGCAATTCTTCTTCGTTAGTAACGGGAGGCGATTCACCGAGAAAAATATCTTTGTAGCTGACATAAATAGAACCAAAAATCGTTGGAATAAGTATCACCAAACCGAGGCCATAGGGCATTAATGCCAGCATAGTTAGGATGACCAGTGTTACGCCGTAGAGTTGGAATGGAATAAAGTTTTTCAGGCATGCAAAGAAGCTTCTTTGCATGGCAATGACTGGGGGTACATTGTTAAATATGACCAGTAATGGTGAGAACCAGGCGGCCATTAACAGTGGTATCGAAAGAGCAATGGCTAGCAATGAAGCAGTGAGAAAGCTATCCATGACGCCCATTAGCTCACTTTCGTCGACTCTCTTTCCATATAGCAACATGTCGGTCATCATACTGCCGCCAATTAACATGACGACACCAATGATGAGTACTTGCCCGATTAGATAAATGCCGCCGATCGTAATAAGTGGCTTAGCATGGGTCTTGAACGCGATAAATAAATGAAAAAGTTCAAATTGTCGGCCTTCGTCGAGTTCTCGAGTGCCGTACATTAAACCGGCTAGAAAAACAGGAGAAATTAATGTGAAAATAAATTGCCCGAATAATGGGATGATGGCTAGTGTGGTCGCAATTAACAGCATAGTGAAACAGGACAAGACCCATACCAATGGCGCCTCGCGGAATAGATGGAAGCCGCTAATAATCCATTGCCATCCTTGTTTTGCGTTGAGTTGATGAATTTCCATTGATGTTTCTCCCATTAAATCCTATTGGACGGATTGAATTATTATTTTTTAATCATTAGATGGATCATTTCTCATATCCATAGTCGCTTCAGATCACTGTCATCAGACGAATGACTGTTTAGTATTTGCTTAAAATGTACCGGATCTTTTGCGTGTGTAAGTTCTCCCGGGCGCGGCAAATGGTAATCATACAATCTTGAGATCCAGAAACGTAGCGCGCCAGCACGCAACATTACAGGCCAGGCGGCATGTTCATCTGCTGTCAGTGGTCTAATGCCGTGGTAGGCTAATAATAGCGAATGCGTATGTGCTTCCTTCAAAGTGTTGTTTTCTGTCATGCACCAGTCATTGACAACGATGGCCAAATCGTACAACAAACTGTCGTTACAAGCGAAATAAAAATCAATAACGCCACCAATAGTGTGGTCGGTAAACAAAACATTATCGCGGAACAAATCAGCATGGATAACGCCGTTTGGAAGTGCTTCAGTTTGTTGTGACGATTGAAAATTGATTTCTTTGGTTAGAAAAGCTTGCTCTTCGTCAGTTAAAAATGGTTTGATTTCAGATGAAGTTTTTTGCCACCATTGTAGGCCGCGTGGATTATCCATCTTTACCGGATAGGACTGCCCTGTCAAATGCATTTTGGCTAGTGTTTTTCCAACTTCTGTACATTGTTGTTCAGTTGGGTGTTCAATGGATTTTCCAGGTAAGCAGGTGACGATGGCAGCTGGTTTGTCATTCAATTTTGCGAACAGCGTGTTGTCTTGTCGTTGTATTGGGGCCGGACAAGGGAATTGTTGATTCGCTAAATGTGCCATTAAATTTAAGTAATAGGGTAACTCTGTACTGGTCAATTTTTCGAATAGTGTTAAGACAAATTTTCCATGTGTGGTGGTGACGAAATAATTGGTGTTCTCAATACCAGAAGATATTCCTTCGAGTTTAATCAATTGCCCCAAGGCGTAATTTTCTAACCAAACGTCGAGTTGGTCGGTTGTGACGGGTGTAAAGACAGACATGAGTTAAAAAGGAAAAAAGAACGAATAAAAATGGCAAAAACGAATGATGGCCCGCTGATCACGGTTGTATTGGTCTTTCACAAGCGGACTAAAATTCCAGAAGACGCCACATGGGTGCGCTGATATTGTTTCCGGGGTCGCCAGGGTGTGTTGCAATACCGCCACGACGGTTCTTGACGAGATAATAAGGAAAACCAATACGCGGGATCACTTTAATCATATAAAGCTCGCCATTAATACGGTGTTCTTCAATGGTGTCGTCTCCTCGTTTGATGATCGTAACCTGCGTTTCCAAATCTGGGTCAAGTTCAAGTTCAGGCGGCAATGGCGGTGGGTCATCAAGTTCTACTAAGTCAGATAGTTCCGGCAACTCTGGTATTTCAGGTAATGGCATCAGATCATCCGGCAGATCCGATTGTGCCATGGCGGGTATTATTAAACTAAGTAAAAAAATAAGTGTTAATCGATACATTTCAATTCCCGACAGACCTGATCAAGTTTTCTATTCTACCTAAAATAGTGCGGTATGTTTGTGGAATCATTGAACCGCACTGATAAGATATGAGTATATTGGTTTGCTTATCATTCTATTTTACAAATTTAGCTGAATTTCTTTTTCAGCGGCAGTGGGTTCAAATCCGCTGGTTTCATAATACTGAAAGATTGCATTGACCACTTGACTTGGTTCGTCGATAACTTGAATCAGATTCATGTCTTCTGGCGCAATGAATCCTTCAGCAATTAAAGATTTTTGGAACCAATCCAACAACCCATTCCAAAATTCGGAATAAACCAAAATAATCGGTATTTTTCGGGTTTTCCCAGTTTGTACCAGTGTGAGCGCTTCCAATAATTCATCAAGTGTGCCAAACCCACCGGGCATAACGATATAGGCGGTAGCGAACTTGATAAACATATACTTGCGTGTAAAAAAATGCCGGAATGTTTGACTGATATTCTGGTAGGGATTACGGTGCTGTTCGTGAGGGAGTTGGATATTCAAGCCAACACTAGGTGACTCACCATGATAAGCGCCTTTGTTGGCAGCTTCCATAATACCTGGCCCACCACCTGAAATAACCGAAAAACCAGCATCAGACAGTTGTCTGGCAATTTTCTCGGCTAATATGTAATGTGGATTTTGTGGATCGGTACGTGCGCTACCGAAGATGCTAACTGCCGGTTGTATGGTGTCAAGTCGTTCGGTTCCTTCAACAAATTCTGCCATAATTGCAAATAAGCGCCATGACTCTTTTGCAGACCAAGGTTTTTCCCGTGGAGGAATGATGGCAGGTTTATCTATCAGGCTCATAGGAAATTTTGAATGAAAACATTGTTGTTGGTTGATGGTTCGTCGTATTTATATCGTGCGTTTCATGCATTGCCTGATTTGCGTAATCGTCAAAATGAACCGACAGGCGCTATTCATGGCGTGTTGAACATGCTGCGCCGTTTACATAAGGATTATCACGCTGATTATAGCGCGTGTGTGTTTGATGTAAAAGGTAAAACTTTTCGTGATGAGATTTATTCCGAATATAAAGCACACAGGCCGTCGATGCCGAATGATCTGGCTCTTCAAATTGAACCGCTACATGCCTGTATCAAAGCGATGGGATGGCCACTGCTGATGGTTGATGGTGTAGAAGCGGATGATGTGATTGGCACATTAGCCAAACAAGCGGTTGAACAGAATATGCGTTGCGTTATTTCCACCGGTGATAAAGATATCGCGCAATTGGTTAATTCACAGGTGACTTTGGTCAATACCATGAATAACGAAGTGCTTGATGAGGAAAAAGTGCTGGCCAAGTTTGGTGTGCCGCCGGAACGCATGTTGGATTATCTGATGCTAGTTGGTGATAGTGCCGACAACATTCCGGGGGTAGAAAAAGTCGGTCCGAAAACTGCAGTGAAGTGGCTCAAGCAGTACGGTAGCGTGGAGAATATAGTGGCGCATGCGGATGAAATCAAAGGCGTAGTCGGTAAAAATTTACGCGAAGCGATTGATTGGTTTGATACCGCCAGGCAATTGGTAACGATTAAATGTGATGTGGTGTTACCGCAGACCATAGCCGACCTGACACTAAAACCGCAAGATACCGAACAACTCACGACGTTATACGAAAGTCTGGACATGAAGAACTCGTTGCGTGAATTGCAACAGCAGACTGAGTCTAGCGCGTTTGACAAGAACAGTGCGGGAGAAATATCTGCATCATCACAAGGTGACAACAATTCCAGCGCTATCGCTGAAAATACCCCAGTGGTTTATGAGACTATTTTTACTGAAGTACAGCTTGATTCCTGGTTAGCAAAAATTGATGCCGCGCAATTGGTTTCAGTCGATACAGAAACAACCAGTTTAAATCCAATGCAAGCAAAGCTGGTAGGCATTTCATTTTGTATTGAAAGTCATCAGGCCGCCTATTTACCCTTGATGCACAATTATGCGGGTGTTCCTCGGCAGATTACACTAGATACGGCATTGGCCAAGCTCAAGCCCTGGCTGGAAGATGCCAGCAAGCTAAAATTGGGGCAGAATTTAAAATATGATAAACATGTTTTCGCTAACCACGGTATCGAGCTAAACGGCATTGCGCATGATACGTTATTACAATCTTATGTTCTCGAGTCACACCGTCCACACAATATGGATAACCTTGCACAACGCCACCTGGATATCAAAACAATTAGTTACGACGAAATGACGGGCAAAGGGGTTAATCGTATCGGTTTTGATCAGGTCGCCATTGAGTCTGCAACAGAATATGCCGCAGAAGATGCCGATATCACGTTACGTTTGCATCAGGTTTTATACCCTGATGTTGAACAGGATAATCGCTTGGCGCATATTTATCGTGCAATAGAAATGCCTGTTTTAAATGTTTTGTTTGAAATGGAGCGCAATGGTGTTTTATTGGATCAGAAATTATTGTATGCACAAAGTCAGGAGTTAAATGAAAAGTTAAAGTTATTGGAACAGCAGGCATTCACCATCGCCGAGCAACCATTTAACCTGAACTCACCCAAGCAAATTCAGGAAATTTTATTTAATCAGCTCAAGCTTCCGGTAATCAAGAAAACCCCTAAAGGCGTGCCTTCAACCAATGAAGAAGTATTGCAACAACTCGCTTTGGATTATCCGTTGCCTAAAATACTGTTGGATTATCGCAGCCTAGCAAAATTAAAGTCTACTTATACTGACAAGTTGCCGCTAATGGTTAACCATTTAACCGGGCGAGTGCATACTAATTATGCACAGTCGGTTGCTGTAACCGGACGGCTTTCGAGTAATGATCCTAACTTGCAGAATATTCCAGTACGAACTAGCGAAGGCCGACGGATAAGAGAAGCATTTATTGCGCCACCTGGTCATCGTATTATTTCTGCTGATTATTCACAAATAGAATTGCGTATTATGGCGCATATTTCGCAAGATGAAGGCTTACTCAAAGCTTTTGCTGGCGGCGAAGATATTCACCGAGCAACTGCAGCGGAAGTCTTTGGCATTTCGTTGAAAGAGGTTGATCAAGAACAACGTCGCTATGCCAAGGTAATTAATTTTGGTCTGATTTATGGCATGTCGGAGTTTGGCTTAGCCAATCAATTGGGAATTGAACGTAGTGCGGCGCGTGCTTATATGGATCGGTATTTTTCGCGTTATCCCGGTGTTGCGGATTATATGCAATATACTCGAGAGCGTGCCAAACAAAGCGGGTACGTCGAGACCGTTTTAGGACGACGATTGTGGCTACCGGAAATTAATAATACCAATGGGAATCGTCGGCAAGCAGCGGAGCGTGCAGCGATTAATGCACCAATGCAAGGCACTGCAGCAGATATTATCAAATTAGCGATGTTGGCGGTACGAAACTGGCTGACACAAGAAAATTTGCAAAGCAAGTTGATCATGCAAGTACATGATGAATTGGTATTAGAAGTACCTGAAACTGAAATTAATTCGATACAAAAAACGTTACCAGAAATAATGGGGCGTGTTTTGGTGCTGGATGTCCCCTTGCTCGTAGAGATTGGTATCGGAGATAACTGGGAGCAGGCGCACTAACCTGCTATCTAGCCAGTTAAACCTAGATTCCTCAGTTGACCGCACCTCAGTGTTTAAATGTCCCGTAGATATTGATTTTATACCGCCAGCCATACCTACCAAATGGGTGAAATCGCTACGCACTCGATTGTATGGTTTTTAGGTCATCTGGCTGCGTTGCTCATCGTTGCAGGGAGTGACCATGCGCCTCTTTGCGCCTTGCCAGCCAACCTGAAAACCACACACTCGAGCACGTTCAACTGAGGATTCTAGATTAAAGGTTGTTTTCGTAGACTCACAAAATTACTGTGCGATTATTCTCTTGTTTCAACCTGCTTTAGCGGCTCGGCCTCTTCGGTAATATTGACTTGCCTTGGTTTTCTTCTAGGCCGTTTTACTTGAACGGGGGGTTCGATTTCTAGATTCACTTTTTCAGGTGGCGTTTCAATCATAACTAGGCCACTTTGACTTAAATCAGGTTTTTCAAGTATTTTCTTTTGTCTCTTTTGTCTCTGTTGTTTAGCTGGTTTATCGGCCTTTGTAACGACTTCAGTAATTGTGTTTGCCTCATCTGATTCTTTTGGTGTGATGCGCGGCACGGATTCAGATGATTCTTGCGTTGTAAGATGCGTTTCCGTATTCAATGGAGACTGATGTAATTCTTTCGGGATTGTGGATACGATTAGTTCATTACTGTTCTCAATTGATTTCACTGCTTGAGCGGTACTGGCTGGCTCTGTTTGCAATGATATCGGTTCATCAGAAGATGATGATGATGATTGTGCCTCATTTTCGTTCTTGTCAAGTACTGCGCGATCACGTTGTCTGCTACTACGACGTTTACGTGGACGTTTACGTTCTTCAATTTTTGTAACGTCGTTCTCTTCTGATGAGTTTTCTGTCCCAGTCAAATTAACATCGGTCTGTGCGACTAGCTGAGGCTCATTTGGTTTTTTTTCAAATATTAAACCACTTTGGTCAGCTTGACTTTTGTTTTCATCATTTACAGGTTCAGCATTTAATTTATCTTGTTTACTCTGCCTTTGTTGCCGATTGCCGCCAGTGGCATCTTTGTTTCGTTCATTACGATTACGTCCACGTCGTCCGCGCCCACGGTTACGTTCTTGTGTTTGCGTTTGTGTTTGTTTTTCAATATCTTTTATTTGGTTTGTGTTAGATTGACCTTGAGCATCATGAGGGCTATCAGTTTTAAACCAGTTGAAGAATTTATCTAACAAAGAGCTGTCTTGAGATCTTTCTTCTTTGATCGGTGCTGGTTCGGCTGGCGTAATACCTTGGACAGCTGCTTTGGAGCGTGCAGGTTTTGCTTTTTGATCAACTGATGATGTAGTCGACGCCTCTTCAGGCTTGCTTTCAACCATTTGATAGCTTGGCAGCGCATCATTTGGTTTTGTGTCCTCTGGACGTAAGCGAGAAATATTATAATTTGGCGTTTCCATATGGATATTTGGAACCAGAATTATATTGACTTTTAATCGTTCCTCAATATCATGAATTTCAGCACGTTTCTCATTCAACAAATAGGTCGCGACATCAACTGGGAGTTGGATATGAAGCGCACTAGTATTTTCTTTCATGGCTTCTTCTTGGACAATTCTTAAAATATGCAGTGCGGAAGAATCAGTGCCACGAATAAAACCTGTGCCTAAGCAGCGAGTACATGGGATGTAATTACTTTCACCAAGTGATGGTCGCAAACGCTGGCGTGATAATTCCAATAACCCAAATCTTGATATTTTTCCTACTTGAATACGTGCACGATCTTGTTTTAAAGCGTCATGAAATCGCGCTTCAACTTCACGCTGATTTCGTTGCACATCCATGTCAATGAGATCAATAACGATCAGGCCACCTAAATCTCGTAGCCTTAGTTGACGCGCAATTTCATCAACAGCCTCAAGATTGGTGCTCAGCGCGGTATGCTCAATGTCTGTGCCACGAATGGCTCGTGCCGAATTGACGTCAATGGATACCAATGCTTCTGTGTGGTCAATGACGATTGCGCCGCCGGATGGCAGTGAAACTTCGCGTGAGTGTGCTGTTTCAATTTGATGCTCAATTTGAAAACGTGAGAATAGAGGAACGTCATCATGATAGAGCTTGAGGCGATCGACGTTGGCTGGCATGACATGTGCCATAAATTGACAAGCTTGTTCGTAAATATCCCGGCTATCAATTAGTATTTCGCCAATTTCATGGTTGAAATAGTCGCGAATTGCACGTATTACCAGGCTGCTCTCTTGGTAAATTAGAAAAACACCGCTTTGATTATTGGCTGCTTCGTAAATGGCTCGCCATAGCTGTGTTAAATAATTGAGATCCCATTGCAATTCTTCTTCATTGCGACCGATGCCAGCTGTCCTAGCGATAATGCTCATGCCTTCCGGAATTTCAAGCTTGGCGATAATATCTCGTAATTCACTGCGCTCTTCACCGGTAATGCGACGTGATACGCCACCGCTATTGGGATTATTGGGTATTAAAACAAGATACCTCCCTGCCAATGAAACATAAGTCGTTAACGCGGCGCCTTTGTTTCCACGTTCATCTTTGTCAACTTGAACGATTAGTTCTAACCCTTCGTGTAAGAATTCCTGTATACGGCTACGTGAGTAGTCGGGCTTGTCGCTAAAGCAAGCCGGTGAAATTTCTTTAAATGGCAAAAAACCATGCCGCTCACAACCGTAGTCTACAAAAGCAGCTTCCAGGCCAGGTTCAATCCTTGTGATAACCGCTTTATAGATATTGCTTTTGCGTTGTTCTTTACTCGCAGATTCAATATCTAGATCAATAAGCTTTTGGCCATTAACAATAGCAACACGTAGCTCTTCCGGCTGTGTTGCATTAAATAACATTCGTTTCATCTACCTATTTCCCCCGTAGTTTTTTACGGGAAAGCCAGCTATGCATCTACTATAAAGCTTTATTTTGTAAGTATATTGATTGAAATGTAAATTTGGCCAAATTGGTTCTATATAATATTTATTTATCAATTAGATGTTTCTTCTTATTAGTGTTAGTTTTGTTTGTACTAATATGATGTCCAGTTATATTTTCTAATACAGAAATCAACTTAAAAACATCATGTTGTTGTTTTAACCACGCAAATATTTTTCATTAGCTGGTAAGCTAAAGTTTCACGCTTTTATTTTTTTGGTAATGTCAGGCACATGCTTTATCTTATTGAAAGATCGAATATTTTCTGTCAATGGAAAATCTGCATCCAGAAATGATTCTATGAGGTTGCTATAAAGTGGTGCACAAACCCTATCAAAACTATCTTTGTCCCCCGATCACTGCCGTTCTTGGCGGCTTTATACAACTATTAGTGCAGAGTATAATTATAATTTTGTTCTTGTATGTGATATTTATCACATATTTTTATATTTGGTTGATGTACATCAATTTATGTTAAGTTACAACTGACCGCAAATCATGGGTTATTTAATAAGTGATTAAGGAAGATATTAAGATCACTTCCTCGCAGTTCCGTTCAATTATAGATAAGGTTAGTGCTATAAGCAATAAAATTAGTGGTATAGGAAAAAGCGGTTTTTCTCGTGCATCCGTAACTCATGAGCAAATCACTGAAACAAGTGATGGGCAACGGATTGATAACTTCTTGTTTAAACGTTTTAGAGCAGTGCCTAAAGGCCATATCTATCAAGTGTTGCGTAGTGGGCAAGTGCGTGTTAACGGGGGGCGAGTTAAAGCAAGCTATCACTTGCAATTGGATGATATTGTCCGTATTCCGCCGATCAAAAAAAGTGAAAATACCGCTTCCACTCCTGTCAGTACTGTGAGAAATGTTAAACCATATGTTTTTAGCGTTATTTTTGAAGATGATGCCTTATTAATTATCGATAAGCCTGCTGGTTTGGCTGTTCATGGTGGAAGCGGCGTAAGTTTTGGGGTTATTGAGCAGTTACGGCATCAGCATCCTAATTGGAAATTCCTTGAATTAGTGCATCGTCTTGATCGAGAAACATCTGGCGTATTATTGTTGGCAAAGAAGCGAGCTGCTTTAGTTGATTTGCATCGTCAGATTCGTGAAGGCCGGACAAATAAATATTATTCGGTGTTGGTTAAAGGTAAATGGAATAACATGGTACAACATGTTAAATTACCGTTAGTTAAGTATGTAACGACTAGTGGCGAACGGCGGGTTGCGGTATCAAATGATAAACAGCAAACCAATAAAGTCATGTCATCACATACGATTTTTCGGTTACAAAAAGCATGGGACAATTTTAGCTTGTTACAGGCCGAGCTAAAAACAGGGCGCACACACCAGATCCGTGTTCACTTGGCTCATCTTGGCTTTCCTATTATTGGTGACGACAAATACGGCGATTTCAAACTGAATAAGCGGCTTGCAGCAAAGTCAAATTCTCAACCAAGTCTTTCCCGTATGTTTTTACATGCGAGTAAAATGCAGATAACACATCCATTGTCTGGTCAGTGTTTACAACTAGAAGCGCCATTAAGTGAAGATTTGCAGAAATTTGTTACAGCGCTAGCCTGAATTTAGTAAGCTTCGTTGATTAAACTAATCAACTCGCATGTCAATCATTTGGATTGGCTGCAATTTTTTTGTGTTCAAACATGGAGATTAAGATATCCCAGACATTTTCGACAATCTTTTCTTGTGCAATGGCGGTTGGGTGTATTCCATCCGATTGAAAAAATTCATGTTTCTCTCCAAAACCAGCCAATAAGAAGGGAACCAACTGAACCTGGTTTTTTTGCGCCAGTTCTGGAAAAATATCTTGGAACTTTTGAGTATAGCTAATGCCATAATTGGGCGGTAGCTGCATGCCAGTAAGTAATACATCCACATTTCTTTGTTGGCATGCCTTAATGATGGCTTCCAGATTCTCATAGATGGATTGAATGCTGTTTCCTCGTAACCCATCGTTGGCACCGAGTTCTAGAATAACGATATCAGGATGATGCGTTTCAAGTGCTTGTTCGATTCGATTGCGTCCGCCTAGTGTGGTTTCACCACTGATACTGGCATTTACGATTTGATAAATGGCTGATTGAGATTGTAATCGTTGTTGCAGTAAAGCAACCCACCCTGCTTCTGTTGGCATACCGTAGCTTGAAGACAGGCTGTCACCAAATACCATTACGGTGACAGAATTGTTTGTTGCCGCGATTGTATTGGGTACAGAAATTAATAATAAAATTAAAACAATTAGGAATTTTTTCATGACAAATAAAATGGTTAATGAGTCTATTCTTTGGACAAATGCGCTAACCAAACAAGTCAATACGGGTGAGCAACAGTTAACGATTTTGCAAAATATCGATATGCAGGTGGATGCCGGTGAAGCAGTGGCTGTTATTGGCGCCTCAGGTTCCGGCAAGTCAACTTTATTAGGCTTGCTTGCAGGATTGGATGTCCCAACCTCAGGAAAAGTTCATTTAGATGGTGTCGATATTTTCACCTTGGATGAAGATGAGCGCGCAGCATTACGTAGTAGAGTGCTGGGTTTTGTGTTTCAATCATTTCAGTTACTTCCTGCATTAAGTGCACTTGAAAATGTGATGTTACCACTAGAGTTATCTGGTGTCAGTAATGCTGAAATAGCAGCAGAAAAACTGTTGGATCGAGTTGGGTTATCGCATCGTTTACATCATTACCCTAAACAACTTTCTGGCGGGGAGCAGCAGCGTGTCGCTATCGCTCGTGCCTTTGCAACAGAACCGAAAATGTTACTGGCGGATGAGCCAACCGGAAATCTGGATTCAGCGACTGGTATACAAATCATAGAACTCATGTTTGAATTAAATCGTGAGCATGGGACAACTCTAGTGCTTGTCACACATGATGAAGCCTTGTCACAACGCTGTGCTCGTCAGATTCGTTTGGCTGACGGAAAACTGGTACAGTAGTTTGACTAAGTCCCATTAAATTATTATTAGCCAAAAAAACTTCAATGCATGAATATCAAGTGCATGCAATAATCTATTTCGTCTCAAGGATTTATTACTTTTCATGAATTTCTTTAAGCTTTCTTTTTTAATGCTGCGTCGTGATTGGCGTGCAGGTGAATTGAATGTCCTGGTGTTGGCATTAGTCATCGCCGTGAGTAGCATGACTACCGTCGGCTTTTTTGCTGATCGTGTGGAAATGGCGCTTTCACATGAAAGCAATCAGCTATTAGGGGCTGATTTACTGGTTATTTCAAATCACCCGTTAGATGAACAATATGCCGAACAAGCGAAACGTTTACGTCTGAGCACTTCCACAGTCACTAAGTTTCCCAGTATGATTTCTAATGGGGATGCTAATCAACTGGCTGAAGTTAAGGCGGTCACAGATGGCTATCCATTACGTGGCAAGCTTTATCTGGCGGGTACCCGTGCATCGCCGGAATATCGTGTGGCTAATGGAATTCCTGAGCCGGGCACCATATGGGTTGATGAGAAATTGATGCATCGGTTTGAGCTGAGGAGAGGAGATCTGCTTGATGTCGGTGCGATTCAATTAAAAGTAACCGAATTGGTGATGCGCGAACCGGATCACTCGGTTGGTTTTATGAATATGGGGCCGCGTGTATTGATCAATGCGGAGGACTTGTCTGCGGCTGGTTTAATACAACAAGGTAGTCGGATTAGATACGATCTACTGATAGCCGGTGAGACAAAGCAGGTTGATCTTTTTCGGGATTGGGCTGAAACACAGTTAACCACAGCAGAACGAATAGAAGGTGTACGTGATGCGCGTCCTGAGATTAAGGCGGCATTAGAACGTGCTGAGAAATTTCTAAGTCTGGCCGCATTGGCTAGCGTTGTTCTAGCTGCTGCTGCTATTGCGCTGGCAGTACGCCGATTCTCCTTAAGACATTTAGATGGTTGCGCAATTATGCGCAGTTTGGGTGCCAGTCAGACTGGACTATTCCAAATGTATCTGCTGTATTTTACGACATTGGGCATTATCGCCAGTATGTTGGGTTGCCTGTTGGGTTTTGGAGCACAAGAAGTCTTAGCCATATGGCTCTCGGATCTGACTGAAACGGCATTGCCGTGGCCAAGCTGGATACCTGCGATACATGGGTTGTTGGTGGGTATGGTGCTTTTGTTGGGTTTTGCATTACCACCCATTTCAAACTTGCGTAGTGTGCCTGCGTTGCGCGTTTTGCGCAGGGACATTGGGTTGCCGAACACGCACAGTCTTGCCGGTTATTTATTGGGGTTGGCCGCTTTATCATCACTATTTATATGGAAAGCAGAAGACCTGAAACTGGGGATTTATATTGTCACGGGATTCATTACGGCGATTGTTGTTTTTGGTGTGTTAGGTTGGTTATTGGTAAAAATGTTATCCCGGTTGCGTCATCAAGCCGGTGGTGCATGGCGCTATGGTTTAGCTAATATCGGGCGACGCACCATGTCAAGTATTGTACAAACCGTTTCTCTAGGACTTGGTTTGATGGCGTTGTTGGTATTGACATTGATACAGGATGATTTAATTGAGGACTGGCAAACTAGATTGCCGGACGATGCACCCAATCATTTTTTGGTGAGTATCCAACCGGATCAACTGCAACCGTTGGAAGACTTTTTCAGTCAATATGAGATGGCTTCGCCAACGGTGTACCCAATGGTTCGGGGGCGTTTAACGGAAATTAACGGGAAACAAGTGAACCCCGATGATTATGCCGATGATTCACATGCGGAACGCCATATTCGGCGTGATTTTAACTTATCTTGGACCAACCAGATATCAAGTGATAACCAGATTACTCAAGGCTCCTGGTGGGATGAGGGAGTGCCAGAAGAACCAGCGCTGTCTTTTGAAGAAGGCCTGGCCGCAACGCTGGGTGTCAAACTGGGTGACCGGTTAACTTTTGATGTTGCGGGCAGTCCAGTGACGGCCAAGATAACAAGTCTCAGACAGGTGGACTGGGATAGCTTTCGCGTTAACTTTTTTGTGGTCGGCTCGCCAGGTTTTCTAGAGCAGTACCCCGTTAGTTATGTCACTAGTTTGCACGTGCCACCCGCTGAAATTACGATGATGCATGAGTTGGTTAGAGCCTTTCCAAATATACTGGTGGTTGATGTGGCAGTGGTCATTAATCAGGTGCAGCAGATGATTGCACAAGTATCCAGAGCGATAGAATTTGTTTTTCTGTTTACCTTATTGGCCGGGTTTGTTGTGTTGTATGCGGCGATCGCTTCGACACAGGATGAACGTATTTATGAGGCCGCTATTTTTCGCACACTAGGGGCCAGGCGTGAGCAGTTGACTCGAGCTTGGGCCGCCGAGTTTGTCATTCTTGGGGGGCTAGCGGGGCTGTTCGCTTCGGCAGGTGCTACTGCGATGGGTTATGCTATTGGTCGTTATGTCTTGCATTTGGGTTATACGTTTAATCCTTGGATCTGGTTAATCGGTATTCTGGCCGGTGTTATTGGTGTGTTTCTGGTCGGCATGATGGGCACGCGCTCAACGCTGACCACGCCGCCATTATTAACATTACGTAAGCTCGGATAGTTCTCTGTGAGCACAATTATTACGCCGGCATTAATCCTGGGTTCGCAGTCCCCAAAACTTACCGCACTGCCACCATTAAGTCTTTATATTCATATTCCGTGGTGCTTAAAGAAATGTCCTTATTGCGATTTTAATTCACATGAAATTCGCACAGCTGATCACCAGTTGCCAGAAGATGAGTATGTTGCGGCGTTGATTCGTGATCTTGAATCGGCCTTGCCGAATATCTGGGGGCGACAACTCAGCACCATTTTCTTTGGTGGCGGTACACCAAGTTTACTGAGTGCTGCATCGGTTGATAAAATTCTCACAGCAGTAAGAATGCTGCTACCGTTAGAGCATTTTGCCGAGGTTACGCTGGAAGCAAATCCCGGTACCTTTGAAGCACAGAAGTTTGCAGATTATCATGCGGCGGGGATTAACCGGTTATCCATCGGCATACAAAGTTTTAATGATGAAAAGTTGAAAGCCTTGGGACGCGTGCACGATGCAGATGAAGCGCGCCGTGCGGTCGACATCGCGTTGAAAAGCTTTGACAACATTAATCTGGATTTGATGTATGCGTTGCCGGGTCAAAATCTCGAACAAGCGCAAGCAGATATCGAATTGGCTTGCTCATTGGGGGTCAACCATCTTTCTGCTTATCACTTAACGCTGGAACCCAACACTCTGTTTCATCGTTACCCACCTACTTTGCCGGATGATGAGTTGTCTGCCGCAATGCAAGAAATGATTGAACAAATCACCGCGCAGCATCACTACCAGAACTATGAAACTTCCGCTTTTGCGCAACCCAAACAGGAATCACAACATAATCTGAATTATTGGTTGTTTGGAGATTATCTAGGTATTGGTGCAGGTGCCCACAGTAAGATTAGTTTTTCCGATAAAATTGTCCGCCAGATGCGTTACAAGCAGCCAAAAGAATACCTCGCCAAGATCAGTGGTGCCGATGTGCATACTAACCCGCAGATTCAAACGCAGCATGAGGTCAACCGTGCGGACCGTGGTTTTGAGTTTATGATGAACGCATTACGACTAACTGATGGTTTTGCGACTGAGATGTTTCAGGAACGCACGGGATTACCGATTACAGCAATCCAGCGACGGTTGGATGAAGCGGAACAGCATGAATTATTGGTGCGGGATCATCAGCGAATCACGCCAACTTTGATGGGTAGGCGTTTCTTAAATGATTTGTTGCAAATTTTTTTGCCGCAAACGAACCAGGATAAAGAAAAGGAGAAATAAAAAAGTGGCCTATGTAAAGCCAGAAGAAATCGTCGAAAATATGTTGCAGGCTGGCGCTAAAAAAGCAGGTCTGCCGATAAAAGATTTGTTGTTGCGTGGCTTTCTGGCTGGCGCTTTTCTGGGTTATGCCACCACTTTGGCTTTTCTAGCCGCCACCCAAACGGGTTTGGGTATTGTTGGTGCAATCGTTTTCCCGGTTGGTTTTGTGATGATTATCCTGTTGGGACTGGAACTGGCAACCGGAAATTTCGCGCTGATTCCAATCGCCGTAAAGGATCAACGATCTAGCATCGGGCGATTACTATATAATTGGACTTGGGTGCTGATCGGAAATTTGATTGGTGGGGTGGTTTATGCGATTCTATATGTTGTCGTTACCACCAAGATGGGTCATGTCGATCCAAGTAACATAGCTGCTGCACAACGTATTATGGATGTCGCTGAAACAAAGACACTGGGTTACGCCCAATATGGTTTTGACGGTACCATCTCAGCGTTTACCAGTGCATTGCTGTGTAACTGGATGGTCACGTTGGGCGCAGTGATGGCATTTACCTCGACGACGACCATTGGAAAGATCGCCGCCATGTGGCTACCGATCATGACCTTCTTCGCGCTTGGTTATGAACACGCTATCGTCAACATGTTTCTGATCCCCGCTGGAATCCTGTTAGGCGCAGAGATTACAATTGCTGATTGGTGGCTGTGGAATGGGTTTCCTGTCATTGCAGGCAATATTGTTGGCGGGATGATCTTTACTGGATTTTTGTTGTATTGGAGTTTTGGGCAGAAACGTGATTAATGGCATGATGGTTGTTGTTTTTTGGCACAGAGGGCCGAAGCGTGCAGAAACGTAGTGAATAGGTCTTAGATGCAGCAAATGACTGTGCGATAGCTGTTTTTTTCTTAAGGATTTGCCTCGTTTTCTATTATGTTGTTCAATAGAAGTGGTTGCTAATAAAGAATCTAGGTTAGAATGCCGCATTAAGTTTGTAAGTTCTAAAATATATTAAACCTAAACCGAGTATCCTAAATTATGCGTTTTGTTATTATTGGGTTATCGATTATATTTTTTTCTCTGTCAGTGATTGTGACATTTAAAGCATTGCAGCAACCCGTTGACAGGATTTCTGATCGGATTAACCAGACAGAAGTTGTACCGGACTCAGACCATGTTATAAAAACATTGATTGATGATCAAGAGGTAAACAAGGCTCTTGTTGCGGACATGCAGGCGACAATTGCTCAACTTGAAAATCAGCTTGCAACAAAAGAAGATGCCCAGGAAAACTTGGGGGTCGCAAGTGATCGGCAAGAAGATCCACAACTGCTGATGGTGTTTGATGGCACAGTATTTAGTTCTGGACAGGATGTGACCGATAAAATTGAATTCTCGGTCATTAAACGTTTGGTTGATAAAATACTAGCGGCACCAGATAGCCAGGTGAGCGTAGAAGGTCATACCGACAACATACCGACCAAGCCTCTAACTGGTAGGTCATATCAAGACAACATGGGCCTGTCATTCCTAAGAGCAAAAGCTATTGCGGACATGTTAGTCACTCAAGGCATTGCACGTGAACAAATTTCTGTGATTGGTTATGGTGAAACTCGTCCTATTGTTTCCAATGATACAGAAGATGGACGAGCAAAGAACCGTAGGGTTGAAGTGAGGTTAATATCTGAAGGGGAGAATGAATAGAATGTATACCCAGCACTTTGGTTTTAACAGACTCCCATTTGAGAATGTGCCCGACCCAGCTTTTTTCTATGATCATGGGGACCACGCTCGAATACGTAAGCAGATAACAGGGTCTTTGCAGAGCGGTCGGGGTTTAATCGTGGTAACCGGACCAATCGGCTCTGGTAAGACAACACTAAGCCAGATGATTAAAGCTGACTTCAATGAGAATATCCAGGTAATCTGGATGGCTGAGCCACCTGCCGACAGCATTAGTCTCTACTTGTTTCTTGCCCAGGAACTCGGTTTACAACCCTCATCTTCTGAAAAGACTTTTCTGATGAGAGACATCAGAAAGGCGCTGCTGAAAATCAATTCTGATAAGAAAAAATGCCTGGTCATCATTGATGAGTCACATCTAATGTCGGACGAAGTGATTAATGGTGTTCGTTTGCTAAATAATCTTGAAGAAGGATCACTTAAACTCGTCCAATTGTTGCTTCTTGGTCAAGAAGACATGATGGAGATAATTAATCGGCCCGAGATGGAGCCTTTTAAGCAACGAATTGCTGCGCTTGAGATTCTAGGAAAGATGGATGCTGATAGAATCCGAAAATATGTTACGCATCGTATTAAGGTAGCAGGTGGAACCGCTGCGTTAATCTCTGATACGGGATGGGAAGCACTTTCTATCGCATTTAACCATGGCGGTACGCCACGTACTATCAACTCGGTTTGTGACCGATCATTTAATGCCGCTTTTGAACATGGAAAACCAGTTGTTGATGCACATGATATTTATGAGGCCACACAAAAAGTAGGCTTAATTACAGACGTCTTTCACTACATCATCTTATTAAAAAATAGAGAAAGAGAAGAACAAGAAGAAATAGCATCGGCTGAAAATAAATCAGCACCTGAAGAAAAATCGGCGCCTGATATAAAACAACCTGCACCTGCCCCTATAGCACCAACTACACGTACACCTGCTGCTGCCGGGAAAGAAAAGCCGAGAAGTCTTGAAACGGAAAATAAGATCGCGCCTGACATTCCTAAAAGGACAGAGACAAAAGCAAAAACTTCCTTTGCAGATGAAAATAGTTTAAAAGCACCAGCTATATTACTGTTATCAGCAACCATTGCACTGTCGCTAAGTATTATATTCTTTTGTCACCGAGTTGATGCTGGAGGGGTTTTAGCTTGTCTCGCAGAATTATTTAGTTTTTAGACAAGTAACTATTCAGCTTACCCCTATAATCCGCCATTTCGGTGTTACAAAATGATCATTTACACGTGTAAACTCACATTTTGTGCCTTGAACTGACGAATTATAGGAGCAATCTGAACAGTTACTTTGATGTACTGAATAATT
>JAJFJJ010000088.1 GCA_021774195.1 Nitrosomonas sp.
ATGTATATGATCTATGTTAAATCATGGTGTTAGAGTGTCACATGCAAGATGTAGTGGTTTTTTAAGTCATTTGGTAACTGTTCAGATTGCCCCTAGAATTCATCAGTTCAAGACGCGAAATGTGAGTTTACACGTGTAAATGATCATTTTGTAACGCAGAAATGGAGAATTCTAGGGGTGAGTTGAAAGTTACGTCATTTGATCGGTTTGCATTCGTTCTCAGTCTTGGCGTTGAATAACCGGTAGCCTGTTCACTTTAATGCAAGTTATTGATCGTTTTTGCTTTGCTGGCATGTCGAATTTGATGCCTTTTGATTAGGATTATCGAAGCAAGTCTGTATTAATTCCTGTAACTTATCTTGTCCTAAACTATTCATTAACGCTATGTTACGCGTGGGAATCTTATCGACATCTGGGTAATCGGCAATGACTCGCTCAAGGCTTTCTTCCCGAATAAGATGCAACATGGGGTAAGGTGAACGGTTGGTATAATTCTCTGCATCATCTGGGTCAGTGCCGTTAAATTGATAGTCTGGATGAAAACTAGCTATCTGATAGACACCGCCAAACCTTAATTGCGCCAAAAATCTGTCGGCAAAATTCAGAAATTGGTTATAGTCGTCAAAATCTTGCAGTACCTTTGGGTGAATTAGCAGCGTAGTTTCAACGGATGCATCCCTGTCAAGCAATTCTAATTCCGCTTGTACTGCGGTCATCAACTCATCATCAGTTGCCGCATTTGTAACAGCAAAGCGCACTCGGTTCTTCACTAACTCACGTTTGGCAAATGGACATAGATTCATGCCCACAATCAAGGATTCTACCCATTGTCGCACGGGCGCAACTATTTCGTTGTCTTCCAAAAGCTTTCCTCAGTCTAAAAAGAGATTCACTAACAGTAATTTAATCTTGATCCGATCTACAGTGTGCGTACTTTTACTGTTTTTCCTTTAACTTTCCCTGCGGACAATCTGCGTGCCGCTTCACGGGCAATGCTGCGTGCAACGGCGACATAGGTTGATTGATCCGTTACTGTGATTTTGCCAACTTGTTCACGGGTATAACCTATTTCTCCAGTAAGTGCGCCTAGCACATCACCGGGTCGGATCTTCTCCTTACGCCCGCCGAGTATTTGTAACGTCACCATTGGTGGCGCCAGTGGTGTATTGTCATCACTTTGCAGCGTCGCCAGGTCATGCCACTCTGGTTCAGAATCCATTATGCTTGTGATCGCTACTACCCGGGGCATCTCGGATAGACTGCACAAGCTCAATGCCCAACCGTTATCGTCGGCTCGGCCAGTACGGCCAATGCGATGAATGTATATTTCTGGGTCGGGCGTTACGTCGACATTGATAACCGCTTCAAGTTGCGTGATATCCAAACCACGTGCTGCCACATCAGTTGCCACCAATACGGAGCAACTGCGGTTGGCAAATTGGATTAGCACTTGATCACGTTCACGTTGTTCCAGGTCGCCATTCAAGGTCAACGCATTAATGCCTTGCGCCTGTAACACTTCCAGTAAGTCGCGACATTGCTGTTTAGTGTTGCAAAACGCTAATGTACTGATTGGTCGGTAGTGCTTAAGTAGCTGGCCAACAGCCTGTAAACGCGTGTCATGATCTATTTCATAAAAACGCTGGCGTATCTTGTTTTCCTCATGCTGAGCCAATAGCTTCACTTCCTGCGGATTGCGTAAGAATTGTCGTGCCAATCCTGCGATACCGTTGGGGTAGGTTGCTGAAAACAATAATGTTTGGCGTTTGGATGGACAGCGTTTCACGACAAAAGCAATGTCATCGTAAAAACCCATATCCAACATACGATCAGCTTCGTCAAATACCAGGGTGTTAAGCGCTTCTAGATTCAGGCTGCTACGCTGCAGATGATCCATGATACGACCAGGCGTGCCAACCACGATGTGTGCACCATGTGTCAGACTAGACACTTGTGGGCGCATAGTGCTTCCACCACAGAGTGTCAATATTTTGATATTGTCTGCGAATCGTGCCAGACGGCGAAGTTCTTGCGTGACTTGATCGGCCAATTCTCGTGTTGGGCACAGCACCATCGCTTGCACTGCAAAGCGGCGTGGATTTAGATTGGTCAGCAGCGTCAATGCAAATGCTGCTGTCTTGCCGCTCCCTGTTTTTGCTTGCGCGATTAAGTCATGACCCGCCAACGTGATAGGTAAACTGGCTGCTTGGATCGGTGTCATCGTTCGGTATTCAAGCTGTTGTAAAATTGCCAGTAAGTCGGGAGACAGCGGCAATTCGTTAAAAAGACGTTCAACGATATTTTCTGCGGGTGAAGATGTTGTCTGTAAAGTATTGTTCATGCGTAATTATCCCCGCTTTCAGTAGAATATGCACGCTAGTACCGAATTATTTACTAAGACTAATAACATCACTACGAAAGTGAATCCATTTGATTTTTTCTGAGATATTGCTCTCCTCACCCCAAAACATTCCATTTAGACAATTTGGCCAAGTAACTGATTAGATTGATTTTGATCTGCAATTTGAAGTCGCATTCAGCAATTTATGAATGCGTAATAATACTTAGGTATGACGAAAAATAGCGTAGGAAATACTAAATGATCAATTTTATAAAAATTAACGTGGGTTCAGTTGTTATTGTATCAAGAATCAATAATATCAAACAACTTCAAAAAGCCTATATAAGTACTCGTTTTTTATTGTATTTGTTGGTGGTTACAGGGTAACATAGTTATATCGAGTTCGCCTTGACTAAAAATAGAGAGGATTGATTCCATGTTAACTTTGAGACATACAGCGCGTGAGGTGTTGCTTGTACTGGCTGTACTTTTGTTACTCCTGCTGGCAAACACAGTGCAGGCAAACCCTCGCTATGCTGCTATTGCAATTGACGCGCAAACAGGTGATGTGCTTCACGAGTCCAACGCAGACGCCAGTCGTTATCCAGCTTCTCTGACCAAGATGATGACGCTCTATATGCTATTTGACGCCATGGAGCAAAACAGGGTGACTCTAAATACCCAAATGCCGGTATCCGCCCATGCAGCATCTATGCCGCAGACCAATATCAGCTTACGGCGAGGTGACACCATAAGTGTTCGTGATGCGATTCCAGCGTTGATTGTGCGCTCTGCCAATGATGTGGCGGCAGTTGTGGCCGAGGCATTGGGCAAAAGTGAAAGCAATTTTGCTCACATGATGACTGCCAAGGCTCGCATACTGGGTATGTTCTCCACTACTTTCCGCAATGCCTCCGGCCTACCGAACAGCGCACAAAAATCCACAGCCCGTGACTTAGTCATCTTGTCTATGCGACTAATGCAGGATTTTCCCCAGCACTACCATTATTTTTCGACCCAATCGTTCATTTACAAAGGAACCACATATAAAAGTCACAATCGTATGGTGCGTAATACCGAAGGTGTTGATGGCATGAAAACCGGTTATATTAGGGCATCTGGGTTTAATGTGGCCACTTCCGCCAAACGGAATAATCGTCGGGTGATTGTGGTGGTGATGGGCGGAAAAACTGCTAAATCTCGTGATCGGCACATAGCCGAGTTGCTGGATCGCACCTTTACCCGAGCAACTGCGGTTTTTCTGAACAGCAACGATGGTGGTAGCAAAGCGCTATCGGCAGTGAACTTGACGGCCAGCGTTGCTGTTCCCAGACATAAACCGGATCACTTACTTACTCACCCGAGAGTCAGTGTTAAGCCGCAACGATTTGCTTCAATGAATGACAGGTAGATTTAGTTCATTGACCCATGGAGAGTGTTATTCAGGGAGCAGCGCCTGTGATATTCGCGGTATGATAGGTGATAAGTCTCAGCGCTAATATTTCAGTATATTGAATACAAATCCTCGAGTGTACAATTAGTTTTTTCCCTTTAACCAATCTTCTCGAATCCCGCGTGCTTGAGAAAACGCTTCTTCCAGTGCTTCACAGTCACCTTTCTCCAGAATCTTTTGTAAATTTTTCAGTTCTTTCTGATAGGCGTCTATTTGCGTAATAAGTGCTAGACGATTTGCAATGCAAATGTCCCGCCACATTTCTGGCGAGCTGCTGGCGATGCGAGTAAAGTCCCGGAATCCGCTACCGGCAAAGCGTAGCAGGTTTTCTGGATTGCTTTCTGTCTGGGTGTGTAAGTGGTTCATAAGTGCGAAAGCCAGGATGTGCGGCAGGTGGCTGGTGGCTGCCAGCACTCGGTCGTGTTCATCTGCTTCCATTTGTGAGACTTCTGTACCACAGGCTTGCCATAAACTGGTAATTTTTTGGGTTGCAGTTTCATTGGTTTCAGCTAATGGGGTGAGGATTAGATGTTTATTGCGAAATAACTCGGCTTTGGCGGCTAGCACGCCACTTTGTTCGGCACCGGCAATGGGGTGGCCGGGAACGAAATTCTTAATGTTCTCGTCACTGAGGTGATTGCGTGCTGCAGCTATGACGTCTTGTTTGGTGCTACCAGCATCGGTGATTAAGGTATTGATTGGCAGGTGCGGCGCGATTTGCATCATAATACGTTCGGTTTGACCAACTGGCATGGCTAGGAAAACCAGGTCTACGTGTTGCAGTGCTGTGGGGATGTCTTTGGCAATTTCATCAATGACACCCTGCGCTAGGGCGCGTTGCATGTTCTGCGGACTGCGCCCGACACCCACAATGTGCTTGACCAATCCAGCTTGGCGTAATGCAAGAGCGAAAGAGCCGCCGATTAATCCAACGCCGATGATGACTAATTTGTTAAGTGTGGTAACAGACATAGTTTTTATGGTTATGCATTTAGATGCTGCGTCCGATGACTTCCGCGATGCTTTTTAGTACGGTCATCAGATCGGTAAATTCTTGAGGGTTTAACGCTTGATCTGCATCACACCAGGCGTCACAAGGGTTAGGGTGCATTTCAACCAACAAACCATCTGCCCCAGCGGCAATAGCAGCACGTGCTAATGCTGGTACCATCCATGCCTTGCCACCTGCATGTGATGGGTCAATGATGACCGGCAAGTGGGTTTCGCGTTTCAAGACCGGCACGCAAGTGACATCCATCACATTACGATAGGCGGTTTCAAAAGTACGAATGCCGCGCTCGCAGAAAATGATATTGTGATTGCCGCCTGCAGCGATATATTCTGCCGCCATTAACCATTCGGAGATAGTGGCAGACAGGCCACGTTTAAGAATTACGGGTTTATTAATGCGTCCGACCTCTTTTAGCAGATCGAAGTTTTGCATGTTGCGCGTACCAATTTGAATTACGTCGACATCATGTTCGAGAAAAGTGTCGAGCATGCGCACGTCCATCAGTTCGGTAACAATCGGTAAATTGTATTTGTCAGCGGCCTGACGAAAAATTTTTAAACCATCCTCACCTTTGCCTTGAAAGGTATATGGACTGGTGCGGGGCTTGAAAGCACCGCCACGCATCAATCGACAGCCCGCTGCTGAGACTTGTTGCGCCGCTAGATTCATTTGTTCGGGGGTTTCAACCGAACAGGGGCCGCCTATCACTTGTACTTGGTTGCCGCCAATTGGAACACCGCTTACATCAATAATGGAATCTTGTTGGTGCGATTCACGCGAAACGATTTTGTATTGCTTGACGATGTGCATGGAGTATTCAACACCAGGCAAAGAGTCGAACTGTTCTGAATCCAGCTTGCTTTCATCGCCAATGGCACCAATTACTGTGCGTTTGGTACCACGTGAGATGTTAACTTCATGCCCGAGATCCTGAATTTTTTTAATAACCGTACCGATTTGTTCTTCGGTTACGTCTTTATTCATAACGATAATCACGCTAATTCTCCTAATGCGTTTTCGAGTGATACCAGGAATTTCTGATTCTCGGATTCCAGTCCGATAGTTACTCGTAAGTGATGAGGCATTTCATAAATGCCTAGTGGACGTACAATAACACCTTGCTGTAACAGGCTTTGATTAACTTTCAGCGTATTTGCGGCATCACCTCTGACCCGGAAAGTCAGGAAGTTTCCATACGAGGGGATGTATTCAACACTTAGTTTACGGAATCCATCGGTTAATTGCATCATGCCTGCACGATTGAGCGCATAAGAGCGTTGTACAAACTCGTGATCGTCCAGTGCGGCCAAAGCACCAGCTAAACCAATACTATTAACATTAAAAGGTTGGCGAACACGATTCATTAAATTGGCGACATCCGGGTGTGCTAATCCATAACCAACGCGGACACCGGCTAGCCCGTAGACTTTAGAGAAAGTGCGCGTGATAATCAAGTTTGGGAATCGTTTTAGCCAATCGATACTGTCTGTTTTATTCGCCTCTGGTAGATATTCATTATAGGCCTCATCCAGCACCACTAAGACATCGCGTGAGACATGCTCTAAAAAATGTAACAAGTCTTCCGCACTTGATAGGGTGCCGGTCGGGTTATTTGGACTGGCGATGAAGACAATGCGTGTTTCCGGTGTGATTGCGTCCAGCATGGCAATAAGATCGTGCCCATAGTCTCTCGCAGGAACGGAAATGCCTATGGCGCCGATGGTTTGTACAACCAATGGATACACAGCGAAGGCGTGCTGGGAATAAACGGCAGCCACGCCTTGTTTTAGAAATACCCGTGCGGCAAGGTCGAGAACGTCATTTGAGCCATTGCCAAGAATGATTTGTTCTTTGTCAATGTTGTAGCGTTTCGATAGCGCGGCTTTTAGTTCAAACCCACTGCCATCTGGGTAGCGCGCTACTTCGTATAGCGCATGAATCATCGCATCAAGTGCCAATGGGCTGGTGCCTAGTGGGTTCTCATTGGACGCAAGTTTGACAATACGAGACTCATCCAGGCCTATCTCACGTGCTAATTCCGAGATGGGTTTGCCAGGCTGATAAGGTTGAATGGCACGGATATATTCCGGCGCGAAATCACAGAGATTCATAAGATTCAGTTTATTAGTGAAATGATTGGGATGCAGCTGAAATATTTGTACAGCATAGTGATCGTTCAGGGGCAGCGGGTTAATTTTCCTTCGTTTATGATGTTTTATGTGGCTGGATAAGAACCCAGGATTTTAAGGAAAGTCGCTTTGCTACTAAGTTCTTCAAGTGCGGTAGAAACATTATGATCCTGTTGATGTCCTTCAATATCGATAAAAAACACATACTGCCAAAGTCCAGTTTTAGAAGGGCGAGACTCGAGGCGCGTCATACTGACGCCGTGTCCAGCAAGGGGCGCTAGCAATTGATAAATTGCGCCGGAATTATTATTGGTTGACAGCGCTAATGATGTTTTATCTTTACCTGATGCAGTGACATTCTGGTCGCCTAAGACCAAGAAACGAGTTGTATTCTTAGGGTCATCTTCTATGTTCTCAGCACAGATGGCCAACTCAAAAATTTCAGCTGATCTTTGTCCGGCGACTGCGGCAGCAGTTTCATCTTGGGCAGCTAGCCGAGCAGCTTCGGCGTTACTAGATGCGTTAATGAACGCTGAGCTGGAGATATGCGGTAAATTAGATTTGAGCCATTGGTAGCATTGTGCGAAAGATTGTGGGTGAGAATATATTTTATTGATTTTTGATAAATCAGTTTGTCGCGCCAATAAAAACTGATGTACAGGCAACAGAATTTCGCCACATACTGTTGCTGATGTTTGCAGTAATAAATCCATTGTCCTGCCGATGGCGCCTTCCGAAGAGTTTTCGACCGGCACCACGCCATAACCAACTGTTCCAGATTCGACTTTGCTAAAAACTTCATCAATAGAATCACAAGCAACGGTTGTAATTGCATGACCAAAACGTTTGATTGATGCTTCTTCCGAAAAGGTGCCTTTTGGCCCTAGGAATGCAACCACCATCGGTTTTTCCAATGCCCGACAAAGTGACATGACTTCGGTGAAAAGGTGTGCAATATTGTCATTAGAGATGGGGCCAGGATTTTGTGTTTGTAGCCGGGTTATAATTTGTGCTTCACGTTCAGGCCGATAAATAATACCGCATTTTTTTATTCTGCCGACTTCTTGCGCGAGCCGGGCACGTTGATTAACCAAGTTCAGTAATTCGGCGTCAATCGTATCAATATTGTTGCGTAAATGTGTTAATTCTTGTTCGTCAGACATTACAATGAAAGTTTTATGTTTTAATAGTTAATAATCAGTGGTTAGTGTGTTTGGCGTGGTAAATAGCGAGCCACTAATACGCCAGAAATAGCAGTGATTTCGTCAAATACATTTTGAGGAACGGGACTGTCGACGTCAACCAAAGTATAAGCCATTTCATTACGTGATTTGTTGGTCATATTGTGTATATTTAATCCTGCGTTTGCCATGGTAGTAGAGAGCTGCCCTAAAATATTGGGGACATTAGCGTTAGCAACGGCAACCCGATAGGGTGATTCACGACCCATAACTATATCAGGAAAATTAACTGTGTTTGTGATGTTCCCGTTTTGTAGATAATCGATCAACTGATCGGCAACCATAATTGCGCAATTTTGTTCTGCTTCCAGCGTTGAAGCGCCTAAATGTGGTAGCGTGATGACGGATGGTTGCTGATGCAGTTTCTGGCTTGGAAAGTCGCACACATAATATTTAATGGTGTTGTTCTGGATGCCAGCTAGAACAGCATTCTCATCTACGACGCCATTGCGTGAGAAATTCAACAGAACCGTCTCTGGTTGCATGATTTGAATACTTTTTTCGTTGATGAGGTGGCGTGTCGAATTGAGTAGTGGAACATGTACAGTGATAAAGTCACTGTGCCGGAGTAGGTCTTCAATACCGTCTGCCTTTTTGATTTCTGACGACAGGCTCCAAGCTGAATCAACCGTGATGTTTGGGTCATAACCGATGACCTTCATACCCAACTTTATAGCGGCGTCAGCTACCAATCGGCCAATCTCACCCAGACCAATGATCCCCAATGTTCGACCGGGTAATTCTATCCCTGAGAATCGTTTTTTACCGTCTTCTGCTTGCTGATGTAATGCAGTATCGTCACCTGTAAGTGCTGCAACAAAATTTAAGGCTGGTGTCAGATTACGTGCTGCCAGAAGAATGCCTGCTAAGACCAGTTCTTTAACCGCGTTGGCATTGGCCCCCGGTGTGTTGAATACTGGGATGCCGCGATTATTCATATCCGGCACGGGGATGTTATTGGTGCCTGCACCTGCGCGGCCTATCGCGATAACACTTTTAGGGATTTCCATGGTCAGCATATTGTGCGAGCGTACTAGAATGACATCCGGGTCAGGAAGATCGTTGCCCACAATATATTGGTCGGCAGGAAAGCGTGCTAGACCAAGCGGTGAAATTTGGTTTAGTGTCAGGATTTTAAATTTGTTTTGTTGAGACTCAGGCATTTTGATTGGCAAACGCTTTCATGAATTCGACAAGTTTTGCAACTCCCTCAATGGGCATTGCATTGTATATGGAAGCACGCATGCCACCAACAGAGCGATGACCTTTTAACTGAATTAGACCATTGGCTGTAGCTTGTTGTAAAAAGGTTCTGTCTAGTGCTGAGTCCTTTAATGTGAAAGGAATATTCATGCGTGAACGATCAGATTTCACCACCGGGCAGTGATAAAAATCGGTGCTATCTAGATAGTTGTAGAGCAGGTTGGCTTTAGTGATGTTGACTTTTTCAATATGAGTTAATCCGCCCATTTGCTTTAACCATGACAAAACCAGTCCGGTAATATACATGGCGTACGTCGGAGGCGTATTGAGCATGGAGTGATTCTTAGCGTGTGCTTGATAATTAAATAGGGTTGGGGTTCCAGCAAGCGGTGCTGCCAATAAGTCTTCACGAATAATGACCAGCGTTAATCCGGCCGGCCCAAGATTCTTTTGCGCGCCAGCGTAGATTAGGCCAAAACGGGTGATATCCAGTGGGCGTGACAAAAGATTTGATGACATGTCGGCAACGAGTGGGGCAGGTGTGTTTGTTTCCGGAATCCAGTTAAACTCAATTCCGCCAATTGTTTCGTTGCTGGTGTAATGAACATAGGCTGCTGCTGGGTCCAGTTGCCACTGGTCTAGTGTGGGGGCGTAAGTGAAACCGGCATCTTCCGAAGATGCGGCGACATTAACCGCACAATAGCGTTTAGCTTCGTTGATGGCTTTTTGGGACCATTGTCCAGTATTAATATAATCCGCTTTGTTTTTTTCGCCCAATAGATTCATTGGCACCATGGCAAATTGACTGGATGCGCCACCTTGCAAAAATAACACTTTATAATTCTGAGGGATTGTGAGTAGCTCACGTAGATCATTTTCCAGAGTTGCGACGATGGACATGAACTCATCGCCACGATGGCTCATTTCCATCACTGACATACCGCTGCCATGCCAGTCCAGCATTTCATCACGCGCCTGTTGCAAAACTACTTTAGGTAATACCGCAGGTCCTGCGCTGAAATTGTAAATCGGATCCATTTAATGAAGAGTGTTCTGTGGCATTTAACTAATCATCGTCATCGGTTTCAATGACACGTTCTAAGCCGACAAGTTTCTCACCCTTATCCAGATTGATCAGTGTGACGCCTTGTGTAGCACGACTCATTTCACGTACTTCATTGACACGTGTGCGAATCAATACGCCACCAGATGTAATTAGCATAATCTCATCATCGGGCTCAACCAGTTTTGCCGTAACGACTTTACCGTTACGTTCGCTGGTTTTGATCGCAATCATACCCTGAGTGCCGCGGTTATGGCGAGTATACTCACCGATTGGTGTACGTTTGCCATAACCATTTTCAGTGGCTGTTAAAACGGATAGTGTTTCATCTTCTGCAACCAGTAGGGAAATAACTTTTTGACCGGTAGGAAGTTTCATGCCGCGTACACCACGCGCGGTACGTCCCATTGAGCGTACATCGTTTTCACTAAAGCGCATGGCTTTACCATTGTCGGAAAATAACATAATGTCGTGCTTTCCTTCAGTCAGTGCGACACCAATTAGAAAGTCATCTTCATTGAGTCCAATGGCGATAATGCCGTTACTGCGAGGGCGGGAGAATTCTGATAATGGTGTTTTCTTAACCGTGCCAAATGATGTGGCCATAAAGATATAGCGGTTCTCGTCAAAAGTCTTGACCGGTAGAATTGCGTTGATCTTTTCGCCTTCTTCCAGTTGAACCAGATTAACAATTGGTTTTCCTCGCGCAGAGCGTCCGCCTTGGGGCACAGAATAAACTTTAATCCAATAAACACGCCCTCGACTGGAGAAGCATAGGATGTAATCATGTGTATTGGCGATGAATAAGTTATCGATGAAGTCATCTTCTTTGGTGCTGGCGGCTTGTTTGCCACGTCCGCCACGCTTCTGGGCGCCGTATTCATCCAGTAATTGCGACTTAATATAGCCGCTATGGGAGAGTGTCACGACCACATCTGCTGGGGTGATTAGATCTTCCATGCTTAGATCATGTGTATCGATCACAATTTCACTACGGCGTTTGTCACCGAATTGTTGTTTGATGCCGGTCAATTCTTCGGAAATAATGTTGGTAATGCGTTCGGGCGTAGATAGGATATCAAGGTAATCAAGAATTTTGTCCATAACTTCTTTATATTCTTCGACAATTTTCTCTTGTTCCAGCCCGGTTAAGCGCTGCAGGCGTAGCTCTAAAATGGCTTGCGCTTGGGCGTCTGATAATCGGTAGCCTTGAGCTTTCAAACCAAATTCATCGCTTAAGCCATCTGGACGTAATGCGCCAGCGTCAGCCATGGCACGAGAGAGCATCTCTTCAATCAGTTTGGAGCGCCAAACTTTCGCCATGATGGCTTCTTTAGCGACAGATGGGGTGGGAGCAGCTTTGATTAACGCAATAATTTCGTCAACGTTGGATAGTGCGACAGCCAAGCCTTCTAATAAATGTCCGCGTTCACGTGCCTTCTTGAGCTCAAAGACGATGCGGCGCGTAACAACTTCGCGACGATGGCGCAGAAAGGCGTCTAGAATTTGTTTTAGATTTAATAGTCGAGGTTTGCCGTCCAGCAAGGCCACCATATTCATTCCGAAGGTGTCTTGCATTTGTGTTTCTTTATACAGGTTATTTAGGATGACTTCTGGTACTTCCCCTCGTTTGAGCTCAATGACAACTCGCATGCCCGATTTGTCTGATTCGTCACGCAAATCAGAGATGCCTTCGACCTTTTTATCACGTACCAGCTCGCCGATGCGAATGAGTAAGTTAGCTTTATTAACCTGATAGGGCAGTTCGTCAACCACAATACATTGGCGGCTACCTTTATCCATATCCTCAAAGTGGGTGCGTGCACGCATAATGACGCGGCCACGACCGGTTCGATAACCATCTTTTACGCCTGCAATACCGTAGATAATACCTGCAGTGGGGAAATCTGGCGCTTTAATATGTTGTTCGATCAACTCGTCGATACTGACGTCGGGATTGCCTAGTAATGTGAGGCAGGCATCAATGACTTCATTCAGGTTGTGTGGTGGGATATTGGTTGCCATGCCGACGGCAATGCCTGAAGAACCGTTAATTAGAAGATTAGGGATTTTGGCAGGCAGAATGAGCGGCTCTTTTTCTGAGTCGTCATAATTAGGCCCGAAATCAACGGTTTCTTTCTCGAGATCGACAAGTAATTCATGCGCGATACGGGACATGCGGATTTCGGTATAACGCATGGCCGCAGCATTGTCTCCGTCAACTGAACCAAAGTTACCTTGCCCGTCAACCAGCATATAACGCAATGAGAAATCTTGTGCCATGCGTACAATCGTGTCATAGACAGCTGTGTCGCCATGTGGGTGATATTTACCAATGACGTCACCGACAATACGAGCTGATTTTTTATATGGGCGATTCCAGTCATTGGATAGCTCATGCATGGCATATAAAACGCGACGATGAACTGGTTTTAATCCGTCACGAACATCTGGCAAGGCACGCCCTACAATTACACTCATGGCGTAATCAAGATAGGAGCGCCGCATTTCCTCTTCAAGACTGATGGGTAGTGTTTCTTTAGCGAATTGGTTCATATCTTATGATTGGTTGAGAAACAGTAGGATGCGAAACAAGGTGTATTTAATTTACCAGCATATAAAACCTTCTATTCTATCATGTCACAGCTCTATTTCTTATTTAACTTCTTCGTCTTTTGCTTGGGGGTTTAATGATGATGCTTATCGTCAATACATTGATCAGTTAAATAAATTTGAAAAATCTTTTTAACTGTATAATTCTATTTTGTTGCTATTGAATTATTCATGAATGAGAAATCCAGGTTGATGGAGGAAAAAAAACTTGAAAAAGGTGAATAAATGAGTGAAGATGCTCGTTTTTTTAAATTCACCTGGCTCTTTGTCTGGTGTTTGAAGATGAATAGAGTAAGGATTTGAATGTTAAGCATTAAGAGAGATTTAATTTGAAAGCCAAGAGTGGTACTAGTGTCTGATTTAATGAGCACTTATTCACAACTTCCAGTGACCTTTGTTCGGGGAGAAGGTGTGTGGTTGTGGGATAAGCATGGAGAACGTTATCTGGACGCGTTATCCGGAATTGCTGTGTGTGGTCTGGGTCATTGTCATCCGCGTGTGGTAGAAGCGATTAGTCGTCAAGCTGGGACATTAATTCACACCTCTAACCTCTATCATATTGACCGACAAGAACATCTGGCGACTCGCATAACCGAGTTGTCGGGTATGAAGAATGCTTTCTTTTGCAATTCAGGTGCGGAGGCGAATGAGTCGGCGATCAAGTTAGCTCGGCTTTTTGGTCATAATAAAGGGATTGACTTACCAACCATTATTGTCATGGATAATTCCTTTCATGGTCGTACCATGGCAACATTAACGGCAAGCGGCAATCGCAAGGTGCAAGCAGGATTTGAGCCGTTACTAAAAGGTTTTGTTCGTGTTCCTTATAATAATATAGAAGCAGTGCGGCAAGTTGCGCTCAATAATGAAAATGTTGTGGCTGTGCTGGTTGAGCCATTCCAGGGCGAAGGCGGTGTTAATATCCCGCAAGCCCATTATCTTCAAGAATTGCGTAAAATATGTGATCAATATGATTGGTTATTGATGCTGGATGAAGTGCAATCTGGTATTGGTAGAAGTGGAAAATGGTTTGCTTTTCAGCATAGTGATATTACACCGGATGTCATGACATTGGCCAAAGGGTTGGGTTCTGGTGTTGCAATCGGTGCTTGTCTTGCAAATGGTATTGCCGCAGAAACATTTAAGCCGGGTAACCATGCTTCTACGTTTGGTGGAAATCCATTAGCATGCGCAGCTGCATTAGAAACGCTTGCGGTATTGCAAGAGGAGGGTGTGATAGACCATGCAGAGCAACTGGGCGAATTTATTCGTGATAGGTTAAAGAGCCAGCTAAGTGATGTGGAAGGTGTCGTTCAAATTAGGGGCCAGGGATTAATCACTGGCATTGAATTGTCGATTCCGTGTGGGGTACTAGTTAAAAAAGCTTTGGAAAAGAAATTGTTAATCAATGTTACCTCGGATAAAGTTGTTCGTTTGCTACCTGCATTAATTATGCAGCAAGATGAAGCAACACAGGTTGTTGATGTTACTTGTCAATTAATAAAGGAGTTCTTGAATAGCCAATCAGAGGATTAGGATTTTATATCTGATGGGTTGTTTTCTTATCTATGCAACTTAAGCATTTTCTGCAATTCAATGATTTTAGTCGTGAGGAGTTCGAATATCTTTTTGAGCGCACTCGCTGGATAAAACAAGAGTTTAAGCAGTATCGACGTTATTGGCCATTGATGGATCGCACATTGGCAATGATTTTTGATAAAAACTCTACCCGTACCCGCTTGTCATTTGAAGCAGGTATGAGCCAGTTAGGTGGTACGGCTGTTTATCTATCTAATCGAGATACGCAGTTGGGACGAGGCGAGCCTGTAGAGGATGCGGCGCGAGTAATTTCAAGTATGGTTGATGTGGTTATGATCCGCACCCATGAGCATGACAGTGTAAAACGTTTTTCCGAGAATTCAGTTGTTCCAGTCATCAATGGGCTAACAGACGAGTATCACCCTTGCCAAATTATGAGCGATATTTTTACTTATATGGAGTTAAAGGGGAGTCTATCTGGTAAGACGGTCGCTTGGATTGGGGATGCCAATAATATGTGTAGTACTTGGTTGCAAGCAGCTGAAATATTCGACTTTAGAGTGAATGTGTCCACGCCACCCGGATATGATATTAAACCGGAAGCCATTGGTTTAAAGGGAGATGAACATTTTCAAATGTTTAGTCAGCCACTTGATGCAGTGAAGAATGTGGATTTGGTTACTACTGACGTGTGGATAAGTATGGGATTTGAAAAAGAGACCGAGCAGCGCAAAAATGATTTTGCAGGGTTTTGTGTGGATGCCGATATGATGGCTGCTGCTAAGAGCGATGCAATATTTATGCACTGTTTGCCCGCGCATCGTGGTGAAGAGGTTGCCTCAGAAGTGATCGACGGGCCGCAATCAGTAGTTTGGATTGAAGCAGAGAATCGATTGCATACACAAAAAGCATTAATTGAATATTTACTGTTGGGTAAATTAACAATTGAGCAATAAATAGATTAAAAAAGAATGAGAAAATTAAACAAAGTTGTCTTAGCGTTCTCCGGCGGGTTAGATACATCGGTTATTTTGAAATGGTTGCAGGATACCTACCAATGTGAGGTGGTCACGTTTACTGCTGATGTGGGTCAGGGGGAAGAAGTTGAGCCAGCACGTGCAAAAGCCGAACAATTAGGTGTCAAGGAAATATACATTGATGATTTACGAGAAGAATTTGTGCGTGATTTTGTGTTTCCGATGTTTCGAGCTAATGCGGTTTATGAAGGTGAATATTTGCTGGGAACAAGTATTGCGCGACCGTTAATAGCTAAAAGACAAATCGAGATAGCTAGAGCGACTGGCGCAGATGCCGTGTCGCATGGTGCGACAGGTAAAGGGAATGATCAGGTCCGTTTTGAGCTGGGCTATTATGCTTTGCAACCGGATATACACGTTGTGGCACCCTGGCGTGAGTGGGATTTGACGTCTAGAGAAAAGTTGATGAGCTATGCTGAGGCGCATGGTATTCCCGTTGAGATGAAGAAGAAAGTCGGTTCACCCTATAGTATGGATGCCAATTTATTACATATCTCTTATGAAGGACGGGCATTAGAGGATCCGTCTGTAGAACCTGAGGAATCGATGTGGCGCTGGAGTGTATCGCCGGAGGAAGCGCCAGATGAGGCCGAGTATTTAGATTTGCAATTTGAGCGAGGGGATGTGGTCGCTTTAAATGGAAAGAAGTTGTCGCCGGCTAGTGTTCTGCAGGAATTGAATCAGTTGGGTGGAAAGCATGGTATAGGTCGATTAGACTTGGTTGAGAATCGCTATGTTGGCATGAAGTCGCGTGGTTGCTATGAAACGCCTGGTGGCGCGATTTTATTGCGAGCACATAGGGCCATCGAGTCAATCACGCTGGATCGTGAAGTGGCGCATTTGAAGGATGAATTAATGCCGAAATATGCGGCATTAATATACAATGGATATTGGTGGAGTCCGGATCGGCAGATGATGCAAGTGATGATTGATGCGTCGCAGGTGAATGTTAATGGATGGGTGCGGGTTAAGTTGTATAAAGGTAATGTAATCGTCGTGGGAAGAGGTTCTCAGGCCGATTCCTTATTTGATACAAATGTGGCTACTTTTGAAGATGATGCCGGTGCGTATGATCAGATGGATGCCGCAGGGTTTATAAAACTAAATGCCTTAAGATTAAGAATAGCCGCAAAAAAAGATAAAGATCGTGGTTGATGGCTAAATAGATATTATTCAGGCAACTTTTAATTTACATCTGGAATTTACCATTTCTGGGTTACAAATGATAATTTACGCATGTAAACCCACATTTTGTGTCTTGAAATGAATTTTAGAGGCATTCAGAACAGTAGCCGTAATATTCTGAATAGTTACTTGTTTAATTAAATAAGGCGGATTATTGTGGGCCGTTTACTGCGTTGCTTCATGGAAAAGAGGAGTTAGAATGCCTTCATTTGACATTGTTTCAGAGGTGGATAAACAAGAAGTAAAAAATGCAGTAGATCAGGTTAATAAGGAGGTGTCGACCAGATTCGATTTTAAAGGATCTGATGCACGTGTAGAGCAGACCGATTTTACGCTAGTCGTCTATGCTGATGATGATTTTAAGCTAGACCAAGTATTTGACATCCTGTCGATAAAATTAACTAAACGATCAATAGATATACGCTGTTTGGAAAAGGGTGCAACGGAAAAAGTTAGTGGCAATAAAGTGCGCCAAGAGATCACAGTTCGGACAGGGTTGGATAAAGATTTATCAAAAAAAATTGTTCGAATGGTTAAAGATAGTAAACTTAAAGTTCAAGCAAGTATACAGGGTGAACTTGTACGTGTAACAGGATCGAAAAGAGATGTGTTACAAGAAGCGATACAGTTAATAAAAAAGAAGGAAAAAGATTTTCCTTTGCAATATCAAAACTTTAGAGATTAGATGGTTTTTGATGTTTTTGATCGCAGAAATTGATCGGAATAAAAGAAGAAATCATGTTGGGATGTTTTTATCGTGTTGTGTATATCTTTATCTTGACATGAGGCCATAAACCCCATAGAATCCGCTCTCTTTTTTGTCGCATCTTTAATAGTTTTGAGGTGCCATATTGCTGAGTTTTACCTTAGTAATATTTATATTAAATTAGTAATAGATAAGGACGGCTGGATAGCCGTCTCAGTTTTTTTAGGACACACAAATGCCGACAATTAGTCAGTTAGTACGCAAACCTCGTGTAGCAAAACGAGTTAAAAGTAATGTTCCTGCGTTGGAAAATAGCCCGCAGAAAAGAGGGGTGTGTACGCGTGTTTATACAACAACACCGAAAAAACCAAATTCCGCACTACGTAAAGTGGCGAGAGTGAGGTTGACAAATGGCTATGAAGTTTCGAGTTATATCGGTGGTGAGGGGCATAATCTACAAGAGCATTCGGTAGTGTTAATACGAGGTGGTCGTGTTAAAGATTTGCCTGGTGTGCGTTATCACACGGTTAGGGGTAGCTTGGATACTGCTGGTGTTAAAGATCGTAAGCAGGCTCGATCTAAGTATGGTTCTAAAAAACCCAAAACAGAATAGTGGATTTTCAGATCAATAGCTTAGTTGTATAGAAAAGTGTCGAACAAATGGGGTTGCTAAATGCCAAGACGTAGAGAAGTGCCGAAACGCGAAATATTGCCAGATCCAAAATATCATAATGTTGAGCTAGCAAAATTTGTAAATGTACTTATGACGCGTGGTAAAAAATCGGTTGCAGAAAAAATTATTTATGGCGCGCTAGATCATATAGAAAAGAAGACAGGCGCTGACGCCATGGAAGTGTTTACCCTGGCGCTAACAAATGTACGGCCAATGGTTGAGGTAAAAAGTCGTCGGGTTGGTGGTGCTAACTATCAGGTCCCTGTTGAGGTGCGATCGGTTAGAAGAAATGCCTTGGCGATGAGATGGTTAAGAGATGCAGCAAGAAAAAGAAGTGAGAAGTCAATGGATATAAGATTGGCGGGTGAGCTGTCTGAAGCGGCAGAAGGGCGTGGTGGTGCTGTCAAAAAACGGGAAGAAGTGCACAGAATGGCAGAATCTAATAAAGCGTTCTCACACTTTAGGTTCTAGTATTAAAAACATATTTGTTCATCATATAAAGCGATAACGTAAGGCATTATAATTGTGGCGAGAAAAACTCCTATAGAGCGGTATAGAAACATTGGTATTATGGCGCACATTGACGCGGGCAAAACGACGACTACCGAGCGTGTGCTTTTTTATACCGGTGTGTCGCACAAAATCGGCGAGGTTCATGATGGTGCGGCAACAATGGATTGGATGGAGCAGGAGCAAGAGCGAGGCATAACAATTACGTCTGCGGCTACGACCTGTTTCTGGAGTGGTATGGATGGTTCCTATCCGGAGCACCGTGTAAACATCATTGATACGCCGGGCCACGTAGATTTCACAATTGAAGTTGAGCGTTCGTTGCGTGTGCTTGATGGTGCATGCACCGTTTTTTGTGCGGTTGGTGGTGTTCAACCGCAGACAGAAACAGTTTGGCGTCAAGCAAATAAATACAAAGTGCCTCGTATGGCGTTTGTCAATAAAATGGACCGATCAGGTGCCGATTTTATGCGAGTATACGAGCAGATTAAGATTCGTCTAAAAGCGGAGCCAGTGCCGATACAGTTGCCCATAGGTGCTGAAGATAAGTTTGAGGGCGTTGTAGATCTGGTGAAAATGAAAGCCATTTATTGGGATGATGCAACGCGTGGAATTGAGTTTGAAGAACGTGAGATTCCTGGCGATTTGCTTGATTCAGCTAAAGAATGGCAGGAGAAAATGGTCGAAACTGCCGCTGAAGCAAGTGAAGAGTTGATGAATAAATATCTTGAAAATGGCGAGCTTGAGATATCGGATATAAAAAAAGGATTGCGAGAGCGAACATTGAATAATGAAATCGTTCCGATGTTGTGTGGGACAGCTTTTAAAAATAAAGGTGTGCAAGCAATGCTTGATGCGGTATTGGACTATATGCCGTCTCCAGTCGATATATTGGCAATTCAGGGTGAGAAGGAAAATGGAGAGTCAGATGTTAGAAAATCGGATGACAATGAGCCATTTTCAGCGTTAGCATTTAAGGTGGCGACGGACCCTTATGTTGGTCAATTAATATTTTTCCGGGTTTATTCGGGTGTAGTGTCTACTGGAGACACAGTGTATAACCCAGTTAAAGGGCGGAAGGAACGAGTTGGTCGGATTTTGCAAATGCATGCAAATCAGCGTGAGGAAATAAAAGAGGTTCGTGCTGGTGATATAGCGGCAGCGGTTGGTTTGAAAGATGTCGTTACTGGGGATACGTTGTGTGATACAAAAAATGTAATTACGCTTGAAAGGATGGAGTTCCCAGAACCAGTTATCCATGTTGCCGTTGAGCCAAAAACCAAGATTGATCAGGAGAAGATGGGTATTGCGTTGAATCGATTGGCGCAGGAAGATCCATCTTTTAGAGTTCGGACGGATGAGGAATCAGGTCAGACAATTATTTCTGGTATGGGCGAGTTGCATCTGGAAATTATTGTTGATCGGATGAAGCGTGAGTTTAGTGTGGAAGCAAACGTTGGGGCACCTCAAGTAGCTTATCGTGAAGCAATTAAGAAGCATGTGGAGGTAGAAGGCAAGTTTGTTAAACAATCGGGTGGTCGCGGTCAATATGGTCATGTATGGTTTAAGATGGGGCCAAACGAGTCGGGCAAAGGATTCGAATTTGTCGATGAAATCAAGGGCGGTGCTGTGCCGCGCGAATATATTCCGGCAGTAGAAAAAGGGTTGTTGGAAACATTGCCAAGTGGTATTTTAGCGGGTTATCCAGTTGTTGATGTAAAAGTAACATTGTTTGATGGTTCCTACCATGATGTGGACTCCAATGAGAATGCGTTTAAAATGGCGGCTTCAATGGCGTTCAAAGATGGTATGAGGAAGGCAAGCCCGATTCTGCTCGAACCAATGATGGCGGTGGAGGTGGAGTCTCCTGAAGAATTTATGGGTAATGTAGTTGGGGATCTTTCATCAAGGCGTGGAATGATTCAAGGTATGGAAGATGTGCCTGGTATGAAAGTTATCCGTGCAGAAGTTCCGCTGGCTGAAATGTTTGGATACTCTACTTCACTAAGATCGGCAACTCAGGGAAGAGCGACTTATTCAATGGAGTTTAAGCATTATTCAGAAGCACCTAAAAATGTCGCTGAGGCAATAATCAATCAAAAGTAACTAATTGAGGTTTAAGGAAACAAGTCATGGCAAAAAGCAAATTTGAACGGTCGAAGCCACACGTAAATGTAGGAACGATTGGGCATGTGGATCATGGTAAGACAACGCTGACAGCAGCGATTACGACAATATTGACGGAAAGTTTTGGTGGTGAA
>JAJFJJ010000089.1 GCA_021774195.1 Nitrosomonas sp.
ATCTCGGCAGATCAGCTGGGCTAGAAACCTTTAGCGCCTCTCAGAGTGCTATTAAACCACTTCATATTGCAGCATGATCTCGTCTGTGATGTTTTCATTAGTCGCACAAAAATAACCTCTGGTCCCAAAGCATCCTTCCCCAATATCGTTTGCGAAATACGGAAAATTTCAGCTGAATCCTTCGTAAGAAACGTCTCTTTACTAACTGCATGAAACGATCCTGACGGAGTTCTGCAAGATGCTCTCCTGCTAAAAATTTAACGTGACTCGTGCAAAAAAAGTACGTGTGGGTATAAAGCGGGGTGTAATTGCTTCGCTAAGATTAAAATTAATATTCCGATAAAAGAAATGCTCATCGCTCAGATTTCTACCTTCCAGGCTGATGATGCCTCTACGCTGCGGTAACCGGTAACCAATTGCCGCATCAAATAATACAAAATCACTTGTGCCGCTCCTTAATGTAGCGGCCTCCAAACGTTCCAGTTTTTGCTGCACATAGGTTGTAGTGAATTTGCCAAAAAACCCACTAGGATGGAAATAATTAATTGCTAGTGGTGCGCTGAGGGTTTGTATCTGGCGCGGTAAAGAAATATCATCTTTGTTTGTAACATCACGCGTATATCGCTCAAACTGGAATTCCCCATTAACTGTCCAATAAGCATGGGGCAACCAGTAAACATAAGAACGATAGAGTCTTTCTTGTTGTTTTTCAACAGTTAATAGTGTGGCCATTTCATCAGCGAAAATCACCTTAAGATCACGTTCAGATACCTCAAAGCCACCATATAATTTTTTTGAAAAATGCGCATCTAAACCGATACCGGCTCTACGCGATCTCGTACCGTTCGGGTCATCAAATAATTGGTTAAAACCGGCAACTTGCGTGGGCTCCAGTGTTTGATTGGCAATCAGCGCAGACTTGACGGTTTCAAACCAAGCAAAGCGCAGACGTAAGATATCCGTAAGATTCCATTGCAAGCCAAATTTGGGATTGACTTTGTCAATCTTCGTATCCACAAGCATTCTAGTTGAATCGTAGCTCAAGCCAAAGGTGGCATCGACTATTCCAGGGTAAGTGAAGTTTGAATAAAGATAAGCATTTTCTCGATTTCTTTTAAAATCTATATCTGTGGTGGGAAAGCAAGGGCCAGGACAAAATTTTGTCTGCCGATTTGCGTCAATTTGATAAATACCACCACCTGCAATCGCATTAAAATATCTGTCGCGGAATAAATATTGGCCTTCAAGTTGATAACCTCGGTCTCTTGATACCGGATTGATACTAATTCCAGGCGCAGGATTCAGAGTAATATTCTCTTGACGATCCATATAAATCGCAGAAACTAAAAGATCTTGTTTCGGTGATAAAATGTATCTGGCACCAACCCGTGCAGTATCTTGTTCCAGGTTACGCCGCAAATTGCTATGATTGGCGGTATCAAAATCCAGCAGCAAATCTCCTTGGTCGGTCTGACGCCTTCGGATTTCCGCCTGAATATTAAAGCGTGGCGTTACTGCGTACTGCACAAAAGCATTGTAGATGTTGTGCTTTTGATCGTTATTTGCGCGAAACCCATCGGATTGGAAGTGGTATTGACCAATACTGGCCGAAACACGGTCATATACTGCCGATAAAACCGTTTCATTACCGACAGTACTGTTACTGCCGACTATTGCCGAGCCGACCAATTGTGGCTTATTGCGCTCCATGAGTGGCGCAAACTCGTTAAAACCCGCTGCAGTAGGCCCTGTTCCGGTAATAATGTTGAGATCAGCCGCAGCCAGGTGAGGTTGTACTGGGTTAACATTAACAGGCTGTAATAGTTGCGCTTGCAGCAGCTCACTGACCCGCGCAACTTCATGGCGTGGAATATTGGTATAAGCATCTGATAGAAAGCGATGTGCAGAATGATTAGCTGGATCCAGACTTAAGGATTTGGCCGTCTCCATTAATGCCCGTTTCTCAAAACCCAAATTATCAAAAATCCGTGCCAGGCTAGAACCACGCCCCGCCTGATCCTGATCGAGCAAAAATTTCGAACGATAGACCGCCTTGTTGTTATTCAATTCAATCGATTTCTGGATATCTTGCAGTGCCTCAACCGGCCGGTTCTGCGTTTGTTTCTGAATCGCATCGTAAAACCACGGAGTGGGATCGAATGGGTCATGTGCTTTGGCCAAGTCAAATTGGGTTTCGGCCAATGGGTAACGCTTTTCCTCAAAATAGGCTTTGCCGAGGTAACTACGGATCAGCGAATTTGCCGGATCTAGGCTGGCGGCTATTTCTAGCTCGATACGGCCCGCTTCCAGCGCACCTTCACGGATTAATGCCAGTCCCATACCTAATCGCTGCATCGGATCAACTTGATCCAACTGAATCGCTTTGGTGAAAACTAATTTGGCAGCCTTAGTATCGAACTGTAATAAGTACGCAAAGCCTAAAACCGTCTGTGTTTTGGCTAAATCCGCATTCAAATTAACCGCCTGTTGAGCTGCGCTTAATGCGCGATCTAGATGACCGGCTGACATTTGCAACTCAGACAGTCTGGCCCATATCAATGCATTATCGGGGTCAAGTAATACGGCTTCCTGAATACTGGCTAACGCCGCTTCAATTTCAAAATGCGCTTGTTGGACATAAGACAACGAAATTCTTGCGGCCGGAGAAGCTGTGTCTTGTTCTACGGCCTTATTAGCCAAATATAAGGCCTGGTCTCTTTCGTTTTGTACCACAGCAATGATGGCCTCTAGTGCGATGGCATCACTGTTGTTTGGCTCAAATGCACTGACTTGAGCAAGAATAGTTTTAGCTTCATCGACTCGCCCAACCGCTAACAAGTGAGCGGTTTCACGAATAAACGTACTGGTTTCGTCATCACTTTGCAGCTTGACCGATTGACTATCGATGATTTGAGGATAGTAAAGCGCCCATTGGATAGCATCAATTGGCCGAACAAGGATTTCTTTTTGTGGCGCTTGATTATATGTGGCAGTGGCCGCTTCATTATCGCCCAGAACAACACTACCCACATTGTTACTGGCAGTGACCTGCCCTTCATATACAACCAGCTTGCTACTGTGTTCATCAACACCAACAAAGAATTCGGTGCCGTCAACCGCGCCATTGAGAAACGGCGTTCTGATCCGGAACCGTTTTGGTGTGCGAGTAATGATATGGATTGCTCCTTGCAGCATATCCAGTAGAGAGGCTTGTTTATTTTGTTCTGATTGTTGTGAAATTGTGATAGTTGTTTTCTGATCGAGTCTGAGCATGCTCTCATTGCTTAAACGCAGCGTGGCACGACTATGTGAACGTGTTCGTAACGTATCGCCGAAACAGAGTGTGTCGTTCGTCATAGCGGATTGCCAAATAGTTTCATTCGCGCGACGCAAATCGATTGCACCTTGGGTAGAAACAATCTGTGCCGCAACCGGTTCACAAGTTTCTGCAGCATATGTTTTATTTTCGAGTCCAAAATAAATGAAGATTAATATAACAAGTGCTTTTATTAATACTTTGTTGTCTTTTGAATTAAGCAAATATGACCTGCGAGTTCCCAACTTTAGTTCTCTCTCGATTATTTGGGCTACTATCGTTAGTTCGATTTGGCCACTTCTTAATGCATTGTACGAAAGATAAAACCTCTCGACTAGTCAAGTTGTTATTCAGGTTGATGCAAACCAATTAAACATTAGAGCATTCGAGGCGGAATACATTATCCTAAAATCCTCAGTTGGATGGTGTTTAGAGTGCGCTATTGTTTCTTTTTGGCAAGGCGCAATGAGGCGAAATAACGAGTTATTGCAACGAATTGCAACACAGCAAAAATGAAACAATAGCGTGCTATAAACATCATAGCGAGGCTCACCCAAGAGGTGTGTATCATATTAAAAATATTATTCTTAATTTCATAAGGTTGGTTGTTTTTGTAGCGGCCAACTGAGGAATTTAGGATTATTGCCTTCGCGGGACTTATAGCATCAATCATCTTAGGGTCTAGCTTCGCAGCCTACATATCTAGACCCTCCCTCAACCAGTTATTCAAGTCATGACAATACGGTGTTATAAAGCTAGTCCGATTGTGAAGGTGGATAGTGTGCGAGACGGACCAAAAATTTACTCGTGAGATTTTTGTCGAAGGAATCTGGAGATAGAATACTCAATTACCGGGAGATAAGTAATGTGTCCCTAGAACTTGAACGCCCGTTCGAAGACCGACAGGCTGCTGTCAGGTTTTAGACCGATCAGAAACGTTTGCCTACCTGATAGGCCGTGAAGGCAAGGCTGGTCTTCTGCGCAACTAGCCACGCTGTGAACAGGCGTGAGCCTGAGAGTTCTAGTTGAGGCACAGGTTGATTCATCTATCCACTTTTCCAGGTCAGGTGCTGCTGGGGTCCGTAAACTTGTTGTCAGCCTCTGGGTTTCCGCTTTGGCCGCGGATGATCGCGCTAATCCCAAACGATGCATCTGATGCTAAAAAAGGCCGCCTGTGTGTGGCAGCCTTTTTCATTGTCATCTGCTACTTAAGCGTATTGCGTCAAACGATGAATGCTTCGGTGACGCCGACTAGCTGAATAGTGCCGTCCTGAGAACCATCGGCCGCGTCGAAGGCGTCGAGGATTGTATCGCCACCGTAGATCAGGTAGGTTTCACCACTAGCACTGCCATTGGGATCTGCGTTATCAGCCCCAATCACTATGTCGTCAAAGCCGTCGCCGTTCACATCACCCGCTGAGGACACGGAACCACCGCTAAGGTCATAGGTATCAATGCCGTTGAACACGAAACCGTTGTTGCCATCAAGGGTCGAGAGGTCGAGGCTGGCCGGGATGCCCGATGCTGCACCAAAGACCAGGTAGGTTTCACCGCTACTGTTGCTGCCATTGGGATCTGCAAACTTAGCCCCGATCAGTATGTCGTCAAAGCCGTCACCATTCACATCCCCCGCTGAGGACACGGAGCCACCGCTGAAGTCAAAGGTATCAATGCCGTTGATCACGAAGCCGTTGTTGCCATCAAGGGTCGAGAGGTCGAGGCTGGCCGGGATACCCGATGCCGAACCGTAGACCAGGTAGGTTTCGCCACTAATGCTGTTGCCATTGGGGTCTCCGCCATAAGCCCCGATCAGTATGTCGTCAAAGCCGTCGCCATTCACATCCCCCGCTGAGGACACGGAATCACCGCTGCTGTCACTGGCATCAATGCCGTTCATCACGAAACCATTGGTGCCGTCGAGGGTCGAGAGATCAAGGCTGGCCGGGATACCCGATGCCGAACCGTAGACCAGGTAGGTTTCGCCGCTAGAGGAGCCATTGGGATCTGCCCTGCTGGCCCCGATCAGCATGTCGTCAAAGCCGTCGCCGTTCACATCACCCGCTGAGGACACGGATCTACCACTGTCGTCACTGGCATCAATACCGTTGATCACGAAACCATTGCTGCCATCAAGGGTTGAAAGATCGACGCTGGCCGGGATGCCCGATGCTGCACCAAAAACCAGGTAGGTTTCGCCACTATAAGCGCCATTGGGATCTCCGCCCGTAGCCCCAATCAGCATGTCGTCAAAGCCGTCGCCATTCACATCACCCGCTGAGGACACGGAGACACCGCTGAAGTCATAGGTATCAATGCCGTTGATCACGAAGCCATTGCTGCCATCAAGAGTCGAGAGGTCGAGGCTGGCCGGGATGCCCGATGCTGCACCAAAGACCAGGTAGGTTTCGCCACTATAAGCGCCATTAGGATCTGCAAACGTAGCTCCGATCAGTATGTCGTCAAAACCGTCGCCATTCACATCACCCGCTGAGGACATGGAATCAGCGCTCAAGTCATAGGCATCAATGCCGTCCATCACGAAGCCATTGGTACCATCGAGGCTCGAGAGATTGAGGTTGGTCGGGATGCCCAACGCCGCACCATAGACCAAGTAGGTTTCGCCACTATTGCTGCCATTGGGATCTCCGCCATTAGCCCCAATCAGTATGTCATCAAAGCCATCGCCGTTCACATCCCCCACTGAGGATACGGAATAACCGCTCGTGTCATAGGCATCAATGCCGCTCAGGATCGATAGATGTCAAGATAGTTGTCGCCTAAAGTTGAATTTATGCAGCCTTATTTTCCACAATCTCGACTTGCTGCTTTTCTGGGTTAAGATGAACAATTCTTATCGGTTCCCAGTTTCTTATTTCGCCACTCCAACGGTT
>JAJFJJ010000090.1 GCA_021774195.1 Nitrosomonas sp.
CAACACAGCAAAAATGAAACAATAGCGTGCTATAAACATCATAGCGAGGCTCACCAAAATGGTGTCTATCATATTAAAAATATTATTCGTAATTTCATCAGGTTGATTGTTTTTGTAGCGATCAACTGAGGAATTTAGGTTAATAGCTAAAAACGACAATCGATGAAAAAAACAACAACACAGGTACCTCAACTACGGAACACTGAGACTGGTTCTCTACACCACCCAAATTGACGAGCAATACCAATGAATTCATCAAAGGTTTCTAGTACTCCGTCATCCTAAGGTAGTAGGATATAAACTACATTTTGCTGAAAAAAACACCTAATTGGTTTTCTCATTAATCCAATTTTTCACGCTATCAAGCGCCTTTGGTAACTGATCCGGCTGTGTGCCACCGGCTTGCGCCATATCTGGTCGGCCGCCGCCTTTTCCGCCGACTTGCTGGGCGACAAAGTTAACCAGCTCCCCGGCTTTAATTTGCTTGGTTAAGTCTGCGCTAACGCCAGCGATTAGGGTGACTTTGCTACCTTCTACAGTGCTTAAAACGATGACGCAGGTTTTCAATTTGTCTTTGAGTTTGTCTAGCGTGTCCCGCAGGGTTTTGGCATTGGCACCTTCAAGGTGTGCTGTTAACACGTTGATGCCTTTTATTTCTTGGGCTTGCGCAATTAATTCGTCACTTTGAGAGCCGGCCAGTTTGGTTTTTAAGCGTGCAAGCTCTTTTTCAGTTTGGCGTACATTCTCAATGATTTGTGTGATTTTTTGTGTGACTTCTTGCGGATTGGTTTTTAAAGTACCGGCTATTTCTTGCAATTGTGCTTCCCGTTGTTGGATATAATCTACGGCACCCTTGCCGGTGATAGCTTCCAAGCGCCGAATACCGGCAGCGACGCCGGATTCCATGATGATTTTAAAGAGTCCAATTTGCCCGATTTGTGCCACATGTGTACCGCCGCAAAGTTCGGTCGAAAATCCGCCCATATCAATTACACGGACTTCATCCGTATATTTTTCACCAAAAAGCGCCATAGCACCACGTTTAATGGCGTCATCATAGCTCATCAAGTCGGCTTCCACAGCCCAGTTATTGCGGATTTGTTCGTTAACCAGGCGTTCTATTTCACGAGTTTCTTCAGCACTCATAGGTGCGTTGTGTGAAAAGTCAAAGCGTAGACGATTGGCATCCACCAACGATCCTTTTTGTGTGACATGCCTGCCTAAAATCTGGCGTAATGCGGCATGGAGCAAGTGTGTGGCGGAATGATTGTTGGCCGTACTGGTACGCGTTGCAGCGTTTACCTTGGCCATGATTTTGTCTTTGACGACCAGTCGTCCGCTACTTAATAACCCTTTATGGCCGAAAACACCGGCTTGTATTTTCTGCGTGTCGGCAACAACGAATGTGCCATTACCTGTCAGTAACTCACCGCTATCCCCAACCTGACCACCGGATTCCGCATAAAATGGCGTTTGATCCAGCACCACTATCGCTTCATCACCGGCTTCTATAAATTCAACTGGGCTACCTTGTTGATAAATGGCCAATACATAACCATCATGTTGCAAGGTGTCATAACCGTAAAAAACAGTGTGTTCTCCGCTATATTCAATACCTTCTTGCATGGTGAATTTATTGGCAGCACGGGCTTGTTCGCGTTGCCGCGCCATGGCTTTCTCAAAACCGATATGGTCAACAGAAATACCACGTTCACGAGACATGTCGGCGGTCAGATCAAATGGAAAGCCGAAAGTGTCATAGAGCCGAAAAGCCGTTTCTCCATCTAGCACTTTTATTTTTTTACTTAATGCGCCTTCAAGTACTTGCATGCCATGTTCCAATGTTTCAGCGAAACGTTCCTCTTCTTGTCGCAAGACTGCGGTTACGCGTTCTTTGGCTTCAACTAATTCAGGATAAGCTTTACCCATTACGGTACTTAAATCTTCAACTAATTGATGGAAGAAGGGTTGTTTTTGTCCCAGTCGATAACCATGACGAATGGCACGGCGAATAATGCGTCGCAACACATAACCACGCCCTTCACTGCTTGGTATAACGCCATCAGCAATCAAAAATGAACAAGCACGGATATGATCGGAGATAACCTTAAGCGAATTATCGGTGAGATCTTTTGTATCTGTCACGCGGGCGGCGGCTTGAATCAGATGTTGGAATAAATCGATGTCATAGTTACTATGAACTTGTTGCATCACAGCGGAGATTCGTTCCAACCCCATGCCGGTATCGACTGACGGCTTGGGAAGCGGGTGCAGTGTACCTTCGCTATCCCGATTGTATTGCATAAACACCAGATTCCAGATTTCAATGTAGCGGTCGCCCTCCGCATCCGGTGAACCTGGCGGCCCCCCGGCTACATCCGGGCCGTGATCATAAAAAATCTCAGAACATGGTCCGCACGGTCCAGTGTCACCCATTTGCCAAAAGTTATCCATGGTGGCAATTCGGATTAGGCGTGATTGCGCAATGCCAATCTCATTGAGCCAAATATCGGCTGTTTCATCGTCATCTGCGTATACGGTCACCCACAGTTTCTCTGTTGGAATTTTTAACGAAACAGTAAGGAACTCCCATGAAAACTGGATGGCGTTACGCTTGAAATAGTCGCCAAAGCTAAAGTTTCCCAGCATTTCAAAGAAGGTATGATGACGTGCGGTATAGCCTACGTTTTCCAGATCGTTATGTTTTCCACCGGCACGTACACAACGCTGTGAACTGGCGGCTCTGGTGTAAGATCGGCTATCTTGTCCAAGAAAGACATCTTTGAATTGCACCATGCCCGCATTTGTGAATAATAATGTCGGGTCATTACCTGGTACTAAAGGACTTGAAGCGACGATGTTATGTCCATGTGATTCAAAAAATTCCAAAAATTTTTGTCTTATTTCGCTACTTTTCATATTAATGGTACTCGTATCGTTTTAGTTCAACGACGGTTAAGCCGAGTGCTTCACCTTTAATAATGGCTAGACTTTCGACGCGAACCCGGATGGTGATTTCTTTGCCCATAGTCGGCAAATCTTCATCGGTCAAAATGGTGATTTCACCACTGTCGTCCTCCAGCACATAGGCTTTGAGCGTCATCAAGGGGATGCGTGTAGGATCTTTTGTGATACCTCGCAAGTTAACCTGCTTGCCATCATAATTAATAGAAGCGGTTTTAATCTCGCGAATGGGTGTGATCTCATCCGCATAGCTCGTAAAACTGAGCAAAACCAATGTGATGATTAATATTATCTGTGCTAGAAATTTTTTCATACATTCTCCTGCTCAGCCTGTGCCAATACCTGGCGCATAATATCGAATGAATATCCTCTGCTCATCATAAATCGCATCTGTTTGCCATGTTCTTTTGCATTAGCTGGTAAAACGCCAAATTTTTTTCTCCAAACTTCATAGGCGGTATCCAGTTCCGTTTCTGTTAGCTCAGGTAAAATACGAGCAATTAATTGCTCATCAATGCCTTTCTGTTTAAGCTCATGCACAATGCGTTGACTACCAAACTTAGGCCGACGAATTCTAATCGTTTGCTCAATAAAACGTTCCGCAGATAAAAATCCTTTTTGCTCTAATTCATCTAGCAATTCAGAAATAGTTTCCGCTGAAGATTGTGTGTTAGTTGCTAGTTTTTTCTCTAGCTCAAGTCGAGAATGTTCTCGTCGAGCTAAAAAACGCAGCGCGCGTGTTTCCAGTGTCGATTTTTCTTCCACACCAATTATTTTTCTTTGGTTGGTTTGCTTTTTTCAACCACGCCGACACCAACAGCCGTGCGAATCTTCTTTTCAACTTCTTGAGCGATACTGGCATGTTCACGAAGATACTCGCGCACATTATCTTTGCCCTGGCCGATCTTCTCACCTTTGTAGCTATACCAAGCACCAGCTTTATCAATTAACTTGTGAATCACACCCAACTCAATAATTTCGCTCTCGCGTGAGATGCCTTCGCCATAAAGGATATCAAATTCTGCTTGCTTGAATGGCGGTGCCACTTTATTTTTAACAATCTTGACACGGGTTTCGTTACCGATGATCTCATCCCCTTTCTTGATCGAGCCGGTACGACGAATATCTAAACGAACAGAAGCATAAAATTTGAGTGCATTGCCACCGGTGGTGGTTTCAGGGTTACCAAACATGACACCGATTTTCATCCGAATTTGATTAATGAAAATAACCATGGTATTACTGCGTTTGATGTTTGCAGTCAGTTTACGCAAGGCTTGCGACATCAACCTGGCTTGCAATCCCATTTGTGGATCACCCATGTCGCCTTCAATCTCGGCACGTGGGGTTAGCGCAGCAACAGAATCAACCACCACAATGTCAATTGAGCCGGATCGTACTAGCATGTCGGTAATTTCAAGTGCTTGCTCGCCATTATCTGGTTGGGAGATCAAAAGTTCCTGCACATTTACGCCAATTTTCTGAGCATACTGTGGATCTAAAGCATGTTCGGCGTCGATAAAGGCGGCTGTACCACCAATTTTCTGCATTTCTGCGATAACTTGTAATGTTAGCGTCGTCTTGCCAGAAGACTCCGGACCATAAATTTCAATCACGCGCCCACGCGGTAACCCGCCAACACCTAAAGCGATATCAAGACCCAACGAACCAGTGGAAACAACTTGTATGTCATTGGCCACATCATTGGCACCCATACGCATAATTGATCCCTTGCCGAATTGCTTTTCTATTTGAGAAAGTGCCACGGCTAATGCTTTGCTTCTATTTTCGTCCATGATTTTTCCTGTTAAGAATCAATTGAATTATCGCATATCCAATACTGAATAAAAGAAACATAAATTGCTGCCAGTTGCCTCCAAGTATTTAAAAAACTCGTGAATCTGGTCCGCCTGCGATATAATCGCATAATGTTTTTGAAGTGGCAGGGATAAACTCGCCGCTTCGCTAGAATAATTTTTACATAGTAACAGAGGGAGAACAGCTATCCGAGTCATTTTATTAGGCGGTCCCGGTGCTGGAAAAGGCACTCAGGCCAATTATATCAAGGAACATTTCGATATTCCGCAAATTTCTACCGGCGATATGCTGCGCAATGCGGTTAAGGCAGGAACAACACTTGGCATGATGGCAAAAGAAATCATGGATGCTGGTGGTTTAGTTTCTGATGAAATTATTATTAACCTGGTTAAAGAGCGTATTGCACAACCAGATTGTAGTAATGGTTTTCTATTCGACGGTTTCCCGCGAACAATCCCACAAGCTGATGCGATGAAAGAAGCTGGTGTCGTCATTGATTGTGTCGTAGAAATTGATGTTGTTGATGACGAAATAATCAAGCGTATGTCGGGACGTCGTGTACACCCTGCTTCAGGGCGTACTTATCATGTAGATTTTAATCCACCAAAAGTTAACGGCATTGATGATGAGACAGGTGAACCACTGATTCAACGTGATGATGATAAGGAAGAAACCGTCAGAAAACGGCTGACAGTCTATCATGAGCAAACTAAGCCACTGGTTAATTATTACTTAACATGGTCAGAAAATGGCGAAAGTAACGCACCTTGTTATACCAAAATAGCTGGCGTTGGCACAGTTGAAGAAATCCGTGAGCGAATTCTTGTCGCGTTGAAAAAAACCTGTCTCTAGGATGCTGTCTGAGAATAGTGGTCGTAGCGAGGGGAAGTAATTTTGAGGCAGGTTTTTTGATCATTTGAGGCGAATAGTTGTTCTATTTAACGAAAATGATTAGGAAATCTGGCCAAAATAGCTTTCCCGTAGCAGATCATTCTATTCTCGAACAGCTTCCTAGACCCTTTCGATTTACAACTGAATACGGATATCACCGAACATTCGTATTTCAGGACAAAAAAAGTATCACATAAAATTTTATCAATCAGGAGAAGGAAAATATGGCAATAAAAAATGCATTTTATGCGCAGTCAGGAGGTGTTACGGCAGTGATTAACGCCTCTGCAGCTGGTGTCATTGAAACGGCCCGCCAGCATCCCGACAAAATAGGTAATGTTTATGCAGGGCGCAATGGCATCATCGGTGCACTGACCGAAGACTTAATTGATACAAGCGCAGATTCAGCAGAAGCAATTGGCGCACTTCGTCATACCCCTTCCGGTGGTTTTGGTTCTTGTCGTTATAAGCTAAAAGGCATTGAGCAGAATCGCCGTGAATATGAGCGTCTGATTGAAGTCTTTAAAGCGCATAATATTGGCTATTTTTTCTACAATGGTGGCGGTGACTCTGCAGATACTTGTCTCAAAGTATCACAAATTTCAGATACGCTTGGTTACCCTATTCAAGCCATTCATGTTCCTAAAACCGTTGATAACGATTTGCCTATTACAGATTGCTGCCCTGGTTTTGGTTCGGTTGCGAAATATATTGCGGTTTCAACTCGCGAAGCCAGTTTTGACGTGGCAAGTATGTCCAAAACTTCAACTAAGGTTTTTGTATTGGAAGTCATGGGACGTCATGCTGGTTGGATTGCTGCAGCTGGTGGTTTGGCATCTAGCCCAGATTGTGAGATTCCAATTATTATTTTATTCCCGGAAGTGACATTTGATAAGGCGAAGTTTCTTGCCAAAGTCGATCACTATGTTAAGGAATTTGGCTACTGTTCCGTTGTCGTTTCCGAAGGTGTTCAGGGAGAAGATGGTAACTTTCTTGCCGATCAGGGATTACGTGATGCTTTTGGGCACGCCCAACTTGGCGGTGTGGCACCTGTTGTTGCTAACATCATTAAGGAAGGCTTGGGTCTGAAATACCACTGGGGTGTAGCAGATTATTTACAGCGTGCCGCGCGGCATATTGCGTCCAAGACCGATGTCGAGCAGGCTTATGCGATGGGTAAGGCAGCTGTGGAATACGCTATTGCGGGTCATAATTCCGTGATGCCAACCATCGATCGTCAATCCAACTCGCCGTACACCTGGAAGGTTGGCATGGCACAGCTCGCGAATGTAGCTAATGTTGAAAAAATGATGCCAGCCGAGTTTATCAGTGAAGATGGTTTTGGTATTACTGAAGCTTGTCGTGAATATTTGGCACCGCTTATTGAAGGTGAAGACTATCCACCTTATAAAGATGGATTACCTGATTATGTGCGACTAAAAAATGCAGCTGTTGAAAAGAAATTAGGAAATTTCGAGGTCTAGATTCATCAAATTTGATGCATTCTAACAACAGGAACAGATAAAATATGGACTTGTTGTGCTTTGACCTTGGACAAGTGTTTAATAATGTGGAATTATTGGGCCGATATTCTACATTTGTTTAATATGGTCTGACTTTATAATTGGAGTTTTTTTATGGCTAATGGTTTAATTATCGCAATGGGTAGTGCGATGTTGGCCCTGATAATCAGTGGAATCTGGATCAGGGGCATATATACCCAATCAACTGGCAACGCCCGCATGCAAGAAATTGCATCAGCTATACAAGAGGGCGCTTCAGCTTATCTTAACCGTCAATACACGACGATTGGTATTGTTGGCCTGGTATTGTTTCTTGCTATCGGCGTTGCACTAACATGGGATACCGCGATCGGCTTTGCCCTCGGTGCTATCTTGTCAGGTGCGGCTGGTTATTTAGGCATGAATGTATCAGTTCAGTCCAATGTGCGAACAGCTGAAGCAGCACGTACAGGCCTGAACGAAGCGCTGAATGTTGCCTTTAGAGGCGGTGCTGTTACTGGTATGCTGGTGGTTGGTTTGGGTTTGCTGGGCGTTGCTGGTTACTGTGCAATGCTATTCAGTGGTGCAGATGCTGACGCAACCGTTAGTGATGTTATTAAGCCATTAATTGGTTTTGCTTTTGGTGGCTCGCTCATTTCAATTTTTGCTCGTCTTGGTGGTGGTATATTTACCAAAGGTGCTGATGTTGGTGCTGACCTAGTTGGTAAAGTAGAAGCCGGTATTCCAGAAGACGATCCACGCAATCCTGCTGTTATTGCGGATAATGTTGGCGATAATGTGGGTGATTGCGCGGGTATGGCTGCTGACTTGTTTGAAACTTATGCGGTAACCATTATTGCAACCATGTTGTTGGGCGCTTTGTTGTTCACAAACAATGCGATGGATGCTGTTATCTTCCCGCTTATGTTGGGCGCTGTTTCCATTGTCGCTTCGATTATCGGTTGTTACTATGTGAAAATGCGTGAAGGCGGCACAATTATGGGCGCTTTATACCGCGGCCTGATTATTGCTGGCGGTCTTGCATTAGTTGCCTATCTTCCTGTGACCGTATGGTATATGGCTGATATGTCACTGGTTATTGCTGGTGCTGAAGTTACTGGCGGTGCTTTAGTGATGCGAGTGTTTCTTGCTGCCGCTATCGGCCTGGTGTTAACAGGAGCTATGGTAGTTATCACAGAATATTACACCTCTACAGAATATCCACCAGTACAGCATATCGCTGAAGCATCAACCACTGGCGATGCAACGAATATTATCGCTGGATTAGGCGTTTCAATGCGTGCAACAGCAGCGCCTGTATTGGCTGTTTGTTTAAGTATTTTGTTGGCCTATTCATTAGCGGGTCTCTATGGCATTGCTATCGCTGCAACGGCTATGTTGTCAATGACTGGCATTATCGTGGCATTGGACGCTTATGGCCCAATTACAGATAATGCGGGTGGTATCGCTGAGATGGCTGAAATGCCTGAGTCCGTTCGTGCAATTACCGACCCACTGGATGCTGTTGGTAACACAACGAAAGCAGTGACTAAAGGTTACGCAATTGGTTCTGCGGGTCTTGCCGCGTTAGTATTGTTCGCTGATTACACACACGGGTTAGAACATGCAGGCCACAATCTGACATTTGATTTGTCAAACCATATGGTGATTATTGGCCTCTTTATTGGTGGTTTGATTCCATATCTGTTTGCTGCGATGTCAATGGAAGCTGTTGGCCGTGCAGCGAGCTCAGTTGTGATTGAGGTGCGCCGCCAATTCCGTGAGATTCCAGGCATTATGGAAGGCACAGCCAAGCCTGATTATTCGCGTGCGGTTGATATGTTGACCAAATCGGCGATTAAGGAAATGATGATTCCATCACTCCTACCGGTTCTGGTACCAGTATTAGTTGGTGTTCTCCTCGGGCCACAGGCACTGGGTGGTGTACTGATGGGCTCTATCATCACCGGTATCTTCCTGGCTATTTCTATGACTGTCGGTGGTGGTGCATGGGATAACGCGAAGAAGCATATTGAAGATGGTAATTTTGGCGGCAAAGGTAGTGACGCTCACAAAGCCTCCGTTACTGGCGACACTGTTGGTGATCCATATAAGGACACAGCAGGCCCTGCTATTAACCCATTAATTAAGATTATCAATATTGTGGCATTAATGATTATTCCATTATTGTAAGTAATCTTTAGCACAAGAAAAAAGCACATCTGATACAGATGTGCTTTTTTTGTGTCTACAGAATTTTTTAGTGTTGACGAAAAAGACTGGTTTCTTGGGGGAGCAAGATAATACAAAGGTGCTTAGGGTTTAGATTCATAGTACATATTAGGCTGGACCTGCCACACTGTAAGGAATAAAAAAATGGAAATAATATAATAATGTTTATGAAGATTCATTCCTTATAAACATACTGTTAGATTTATATAAAGAGAAAATGACATATTTATATTTAGCTATAGCGATTGTTGCAGAAGTTGCTGCAACCAGTGCTTTAAAAGCGTCAGAAGAATTTACCAATTTAATTCCAAGCATAATTGTAGTTGTTGGGTACGGGATCGCATTCTATTTTTTGACTCTTGTCCTAAGAGTGATACCAGTAGGCATAACTTATGCAATTTGGTCTGGGCTTGGGGTCGTTTTAGTGGCTATTGTTAGTTTCTTCTTATACAAGCAAATTCCAGATTTTCCTGCAATTATAGGTATGGGTTTGATTATTACAGGAGTAGTAGTAATAAATGTATTTTCAAAGACTATCAGTCATTAAATCTAACGAATAAGATTAGATCGCGCGCGGAACGCGCCGCGATCTGAATCGTTTGTTGGGTGGGCTCGTTGTTGAGTTAACGATGGAAATATCTCCGGGCGGTTTTCCCGGTGTGGGGTGATCTCGCATGAATCATATAAACCCCTCTGACTTCCAATACAGCCAGCCATCATTTCGCGCTTCACTTATAGATAACCGTTGGTTCTGCAAAAACCACTGTATTGGAATCTCCCGTCCTGTACAACTTATCTTCCATTACATGCCACTCTTATAACCCCGAAGGATCCCTTCAATCTGTCCCATTTGGATAACTTGATCAAACTATATATGATTGAAGAATGACAGTTTTACCCACCAAATCAAAGGGTCAACACCCTTGGTTGGTTAACGAGGCTAATACAGATTCACTTGCGTTGCGGCTTGCAATTTCGCCCTTACAAAACTTACAGCATCCAATTACTCAATTACTACTTTGCGGTGCTACCGAGATGAATGGGAAATTCCTCGGACAGGACTTTAACCTGCTAGATAAGTTGCCGGTAACGGCGTACGACCCGACCCTGTGTAATTCCGTTACAGTTGAGTCCATTACATTGATCGGGAGGAGATATCGGTTATCTGAATAGCTTTATAGTATCATTGTATGATTATTGCTATAGTCAACTTAAAAATGACTGGTTCATAAATCAGAAATAATGCGCAAACTTCTTTGGCGTTACATAGGAACATTATTGTTCATAGCACTTTTCAGCCTGGGTGCTACCGTACTATATGCCATCAACAAGGTATTAGAGGATGATTTATATACCCGTGTTGAACGGCTGCATGAGCATGTTCTTGATCGAATCCAAGTATTCGACAGTCTGCTGAGGGTTGAAGAATTAGAGCTTGACAGCAAACTCCAATCCGCATTGCCTGAGGCCTATAAAGAACTAAAAGCTCTTCCAGGTGGATTACCTGGAGCCTCGTCAGAAACATTGAAGGCATTAACCGACAAATACGGCCTGGATGAATTCTATGTTATCGACAAAAATACGGTGATTGTGGCAACTACTTTCAAGCCTGACCAAGGATTTGAACTCGGTACTATTTCAAGTGAATTGCGCAGTTTTCTACTAGGGTTGATTAATAGCGGTACAATCAAAGTCGACCGAATCAATGTATCGGCAAAAACAGGCATTTGGAATAAATACGCTTATTACGGTCCTGAACAGGAAGAGCACTTACTCGAAGCCTCGGTACAAATCAGAGAACACCTCGTCAGAACACGTTCAGAAGAATTTGACCACTTTTTGTTTGAGCAATATTTTGCCGACCTCGCTCACAACAGAGCGCTCATTCAACAGGTTCGTATATTCCTAATGAATGACCTTAACATCTTTTCCTTTGCAGGGGAGAAGCCGAAAATTCAGCCCGAAGAAATTACTTTGTTGAACCAGGCCGGACAGTTCCGAAAAGTGCATGATGGCATCATTAATATATTCAGTAAGGTCGATCTGAAGAACTCAAGGATGGCAGGAGCGGAAAGTCTGGTGGTTAACACAGAAATTGACATGAGTGCTATCAAGCAACTTAACAGCAGGATTTTTATCATTGTTCTGGTTCTGACGGTTTTGTTTCTGCTTGCGGCATACACAACACTAACAGGTTTACTGGAAAAAAACGTTATCCGTCGTATACACCTAATCAATGAGGGGCTGGAACGGGTGGCTGATGGAGACTATTCAACCGAGATGGTCGTGGATGGAATCGATGAATTGATAGATATTGCCAAACATACCAATTCGATGCGCATTCGGATTGGTGATCGTGAATCCCAGCTTGATGAAGCGCGTAATACTTTAGAAATAAGGGTGAAAGAGCGTACTTCAGAACTGCAACAAGAAATCGAGACTCGCAAAGAGGCTGAAGAAAAACTAGCCCGGTTAGCTACTACTGATTCTTTAACAGGATTAATGAACAGACGAGCCTTCGATGACTTGGCGAAAAGGGAATATGTACGAGCTAAGAGAAATAGCCTTTCTTTATGCTTACTTGTGCTTGACCTAGATAAATTTAAGCATGTTAATGATACCTACGGGCATGATGCAGGCGACAAGGTATTGGTTTGTATAGCACAGTCACTATCGGGCCAGGCAAGAAAATCTGACTTAATTGCACGCTTTGGTGGTGAAGAGTTCATCATGATACTGCCTGATACCCCGCTGGAAGGAGGTTTTGAATTTGCTAACCGGATCAGAGAGATCGTGGCCTCCAAAGAAATTGATATCGGAAATCAAATAATATCCGTTACAGTCAGCATTGGGATCACTGAATGGGATGTCAATAAGGATAAATTGGAGGATGCGTTTAAAAAGGCGGATACATATCTTTATCAAGCGAAAGAGCAGGGACGCAACCGTGTGGTATCAGGAGATAAGCGTCAATCCAGTTAAGTTGTTTTTTGTTCGCACCGGGGTTTAGACTAGACGCGTTCCGGATGGCCAACCCTACCACGCTCTATCCTCTCAAGAAATAGAGTTCTCCTGTAAACCCAGGGCGATTCAACTTGTTGTGAACTCGTACACTTCTTTGCACCTTATCAAAAAGAAACAATAACGGTCGTTAAACACCATTCAACTGAGCAAATCCAGAATTATCCAAGAAAAATCAGTTGAACAAAGAATTGGCATTGAATCAAGGGCCACAAGACTAGGCGCCGTTCTCGGACAATGGCCGTAGTCCTTGGCAAGAACGGCATCATAGTATTGTGGCCTTAGATCAATACAAAACTGTGTAGCGTTAATACAATCACCTTCAACGTGTGCGAATGCTCCTTGAACAAGAATTGTTTTCCTGAAAAAAACTATTTAATCATGTGGGTATCTCTAAAAGATAATATCGATATTTCTTCTTAAAGAATCCCCTGTTTGCTCGGTATACAATACTTGCAATTGTTCACCATTGGACGCAAAGAAAGCCAAAGCTGTCGGCCCAAAACCATATCGTTCTGCAAATTTTCTACCGTCCGGAGTATTAATATCAGCAACGATAAAGGCAATACGCTCTTCGAACTCATCTCTCACCGCATTCATAGCAACCATCGTCTCGGCACTTTGCAGCACATTACTGTCATGTACAAGAACAACAGCTTTGGTACCCTGCCCAATAACCGTTAGATCTTGCGAGAAACCACGTGGCAAAAGGTTTACAGCAATAATGATCACGATAAATATCAATGAAAACGTAATCAGCTTTGGCCAAATACTTTTTTTATTAGTAGACGAAGAATTGATTTTTGGCATTTTATTTTTCTCTTTATTGGTCATGTTAAATAAATTGGTAATAACTTGTATTTTGATTTCGTAAATTATAATTTTTTGAGATAGTAACAAATTGCAAATGCAATTTGTGAGTAAGTAATATTGCAGTGGTGATAAGAGGTGGTATGATCATGCAATAAAAGAATAGCTAGCAGGAGAAATTATGAGGGATTCAGAAACAGAAACCAAAGCCAACGAAGACGTTAAAAAAGATTTTGGTTTCAATTTATTAATGCCAGTTGCATTGCTGCTGGTTTTATTAGTTGTACCGTTTTCAATTAATACTTTTATGCACTATGTGGCAAAGAGTAATCAGTTTAACCCTTTGATCATGAAAATTCCAATTGATCATGAGGGAATCACTATCCCTGAAACGGTTAAACAATATGAAGGTTTTGAGGTCTCGCTAAATTTAGATACGCAACATTTGGCTGATTTGCTCAATCGAATCGTTTCCATGGCTGCCGAAGGTACTTCGATACAGGGTATCGCGGGAGAAGTTTCACCGAATATGCGTGCAGAAGTCGTTGGTGAGGGCTTTGTGGTTGATAACCCTGGACCGCAAGAACAACTCTACAACTACAATAATGCAACCAGTTGGACTTGGTATGTGATGCCTGAGTCATCAGGTGACCATACATTAAGTATTCGTCTCCATCTTATGACGCATGGCAATGGCCAGCAAGAGTTGAAAGTGGTTGACTTGGCCCAGGCCAGCTTTTCTGTCAAAGCAAGTCCACTAGAATGGCTGAAACGTCATATGATTTGGATTATTCTGATTGCAGCAATTCCAGCTGCATTCGTTGTCTACAAACGTCGTTATGCTCATCGAGGCGATGATTAAACTAAAGTCCTTTATCTAAGTACGCTATCAATCTAGTATTGATAGCGTCTTAGTCTCTTATCTGTAAAAGATATCAAATTATGACAAGAATATTGCGCGCATCAAGTATTATAAATAGTTTGCGCGATGGCAAATTCTGTCAACTTTTTGGTTCCGGCTCATTCGATTTAGGGTTAAAGAGCACCCCAAAAAACCCATCTTTGTGAGCATTCTCAAAGCGAATTGCCTGCTTACCCCGTTTCGTCACAATGCAACGTTTCTCACAAAAAACCTCTCCTGACGTATCAACAATATGTTGCATCCATATTATTTATTCTCTCCCTCTCTTGTTTAGAAACCCGAGTTTTTAGAGTTACCCTAAATTAATGTGCATTGAATATTTTGATCTGAGCAATTGTTGGAAATATCTGCTAAACCATTACATCTGCTACTTGCACTAATTCGGCCAGCATAAGCTATTCATTCATTTTACTTAGTGGTTTTTGTGAAAACCGCATTCAGCAACATGCCTTCTGTTACTTCTGATCGATCAGGACATTGGTATGATGAATAATTCCAAGGGTCAGGCAGATTACCTTCTGCTTTATAGTACATCACCACCTCACCTAACAATTTCATATCTTGTTTGTTGACGATCTTAATATGATGTCGCTTCATAACAGATTTTTGAGTAGTTTCTTGAATAACTTGTCTTTCTGGATCACCTTGTTGGTAATAATGAATATCTCTCTTGTAAATATAGTCAGAACCTAATGTATTCTCAACTTGTGTCGGGCGATAAAAGTTGATTTGCCCCCATTGATCAAACTTGTCTGGCGGCAGTTCCACTGTTTCATAGATTCTGATCCCGCCGTCAATGGCGCACAAGCGATCTACCTTACTCGGCCCACTCGCGCAGGCAGTGATTAGAGGTGGAATCAATAAAAGAAAAAGTGATTTATTCATGCGGCAAGCCTCCATTCTGATCTTAATGAGAACCATTTCCACCACTATAACATTTCATTAAGTCAGATTAATTGATTAAATACAACCCTGACGAATAATCCATTGAAAAATACAATGGCAGTGATTCAAATATCATCATCAACTACAGGGTTGTTGACAAAGTAGCGACTGAATTGAGTCTGTAATACCGGTGATAACAAGCCACTCAAGAACGCTATTGAGAAAGTCTCGTTAAGCAGTCTGTCGGATTTAAGGTTAAATGCGTACAATACAGACTCATTGATTGATTACCTTCATATATGCCGACCACACCATTAAATACTTCCGATTTACGCATCACGATTAATCCCGATTTACTAGGGTTTTCGGATACCTCTGAATTAATGCAATATCCATTGTCCTGGATTGGCCAGGAGCGCGCAGAAAAAGCCACCCGCTTCGGTTTGAGTATGGTGCAACCAGATTATCATTTGTTTGTACTGGGTGAGGTTGGTTCAGGGCGGTCATCTTTGTTGCAACAAGCGATGATTGCCGCTGCCGCTAAGCAACCCACACCACCGGATTTATGCTACCTATACAATTTCGACATGCCGGAAAGTCCGCTAGCCTTGTATTTACCTGCAGGACAAGGGCGTTTGCTCCGTCAACTGATTGCTGCGTTGACTAAGTCTTTGCCAGTCGATATATCACAATGCCTGGATGGACAGGATTTTAAAATCAAAAGCGAACAGGTTGAGAAAAAATTCAAAGCTGAAGAGATCCAAGTATACACGGAACTGGATGCATTCGCCGAAGCGCGACGTTTCTCTATTCGTCGTGAATCTGGGCAAGTTATTTTTACGCTGCTTGACCAGAAAGGGAAAATTCTTACCGAAGAAAACTTACTGAAATTACCCAAAAAGAATCGTACTGAGATTGATCAAGCTGAGCAAGAATTGCACGAAGCAATCATTCATTATTTTGAGAAAATCCAGCGTATTGAGAAAGAAAAAGAAAATGAATTGGCGATGTTACAACATCATGTCGTCAAACCATTGTTGAACGGTGAATTTAAAAAAGTACGGGATCAATTACAAGAGCAGCTTAAAAAAGAAACACGACTGAACGCCTATTTTGACCAAATGATGCTGGATATCCTCGATAATCTGTCATTGTTTCAGCCAAACGATGTGGATGAAAATAAACAAAAAGCCGCACTGGAACAGGGGTTCGCTCGTTATCAAATAAATTTGGTGGTTGATAATAGCGAATTACAGGGCGCACCTGTGATTATTGAAAACAATCCTGTATTCCATTCGCTATTTGGCAATATTGAATATCAATTTGATAATGGAAAATTGAAAACTAATTTCATGGGTGTTCGAGCTGGTAGTCTAATGAAAGCCAATGGTGGGTTCATCATGTTACACCTGGATGATCTACTGATAGATGGCCAGGTGTGGATTAAACTACGGCGTTTTCTACGTTGTAACCAATTACAGATTGAAGAATCCGGTACCGCATTTAATGCCAATGCCTCGATTTTATTGCAACCTGAAGCGTTGGACATTAAGGTCAAAATAATTCTTATTGGTTCACGCGAAGCATATTATTTGCTGCAAGAAGAGGACCAGGAGTTTATCAGGCGCTTTCGCGTAAAAGTTGATTTTGCTTCTAGCTTTGTCGCGAATTCTGAAACTTACCATGCTACATCGATTTTTGTTGCGCAAACCTGCCAGGCTTCAAACCTACCCCATTTCTCTGCCGCCGCCGTTGCACGCTTGCTGGAAGCGTCTCATCGCGAGGTTGACGACCAATTACGGCAAAGTGCAATTATTTCACAAGCTGAAATGCTAATTTTGGAAAGCGCCGCATTGTGTAAACAACGTGGCGGAAAGTTGGTTGAAGTACTTGATATTGAAACCGCGTTAGAAGAACGCACCATGCGCCATAATTATCCTAATGTCCGGCTGCAGGAATCGATCGATGAAGGAGACATCTCAATTGCCTTACACGGGCAAAAAGTGGGGCAACTGAATGCATTGACTCAAATTGATTTGGGTGATCATTGTTTTGGCGTTCCGGTGCGCTTAACGGCACGTTCGTTTGCTGGAGAGGATGGTCTGCTAAATATTGCACGCGAAGTCGAGATGTCCGGCCCGATTCATGACAAAGGGGTGTTGATTCTACAAAATTATTTGTCTGCATTATTTGCGCATATCGCGCCTTTGGCACTCAATGCCTCAATTGTATTTGAACAAGAATACACAGACATCGAAGGGGACTCAGCCTCTTGTGCCGAACTTTATGTGCTGCTTTCTTCATTGTCCGGCTTGCCCTTAAAGCAGGGGATTGCAGTAACCGGCGCGCTAAACCAACATGGTGAAGTGCTGCCAGTAGGCGGTATTAATGACAAGATCGAAGGGTATTACAAAGTATGTGAAAAGCAGGGGTTGGATGGTTCACAAGGCGTGCTGATTCCAGATCATAATCGACGACATTTGATGTTGAGTCGCCATGTTATTGATGCGGTCGAAAAGAAAATGTTCACAATCTATACCATGCAACAGGTCACGGAAGGATTAGAATTGCTTACGGGTTTATCTGTTGGAACAATCGAACAAAATAAAACGGCTGGCTATCCCAATTCAACGGTCCTTGGACACGCCCAGAAAACATTGATTTCTTACCGACGCGCTTGTCAAATGACGCAACAACCAAAACCAGAATCTAGACGTTTTCCATCACGTATGGAAAAATAACAATAAAGAAAATAATTGATTTTGTCTTGTCATGGTATACACGCAAAAAACCCCCGCCCTGTTCATCATCGGCCTAATTATGCTGGCCATCTGGTTGTTGACCGAAAATGGTTTGATAGCACCGGTACTTGATCACTTAGCCGCTGGTAAGGAATATCGTTATACCGATGAGTTAACCACCATCCCGTTATATTTTGGCTCAATTGCGACACTATTTGGTGTTTGGCACTGGCTGGGCGCACATAAGGAAGGCAGCTGGGATTTTTATTCATCAAGTATCGCCGGCGGTATGTTTATTCTGTTGATTACCATGTTGGTCCGCTGGTTCATTGCACCGGAAATTGCCGTCATCGGTACCAGCTTTGGGAAAATTGGCGACACCGGAAAATACATCCATGAATTACTTGGGTTAAATTATGTTGTGCTGGGTATTGTCACCGGCATCATCATTGTGAATGTTTTTAAAATACCCGAATGGGCCAAGAATGGCGTGCGGCTATCTCGTTTGGGGCTTAAAACAGGTGTCATTCTTCTAGGTGCATTATATAGTGCCGCTGAATTAAAAAACCTGGGTGGTCTGTCGATCCTCATGATCGGTTTTTTTGTGCTTGGCTCTGTTGGCATAGTGTTATGGATTGGCGCTCGACGTAACATACCCAATTCTATGGGTGGTGTATTATCTGCCGGAATGGGGGTGTGTGGAGTGTCTGCCACAGTTGCGGTGGCGCCTGTGGTGCAGGCCAAGCCGGTTGAAATTGCCTACACTATCGGCACTATTTTGATATGGGGCGTGGCGTGTATGTTTCTGTTTCCCATTATTGGCAATCTATTGGGCATGAGCTATGTGCAATTTGGCGCATGGGCAGGAACCGGGATATTAAACTCCGCCCAAGTGGCTGGTGCGGCATTAGCTTATCAACCCGATGGAATTGAAACGCTGATGGTAGCAGAGATCTTTAATATTACCCGCGTATTAATTTTGCCGGTTATCGTCTTGTGGCTAGCCATGTGGTATGTCAAGAGAGAAGGTCATACCACCAATGTAAACGTCGGTAGTGTTGTGATCGCCAAATTTCCGGTATTTGTTTTAGGCTTTATTTTGATGTTCGCACTGTCAACAACCGGTATTTTCGCGCCAGCCAATCATTATCAAGGTAAATACTTTGGTAATACTGTGGAGCAAGGTTTTAAACAAGAGAACCTTTTGCAACCGGAGCAAACTTTATTGATTCAATCGGAAGCGAATAAAATACAACGGAATGATTATCAAGCGGTGCTTGAACGTTTGGTCGTTAATGGCAAAATTATGTCGATAGAAGATGACACCGCAGTACGTGGGCTAATTAATGCCAGAACATTATCACCACAAGCGAATGATATTCTGACAGCCGCACACCAATCCGTGCGGCATACCGCGAAAAAAATCGAAACTTTCCGCCAATGGATTACTTGGCTGTTTGCTTTTGGTCTAGTAGGGCTTGGTATGCAAATTACGGTTGGTTCTATGAAACAAGCTGGAGGACAGCCAGCTGTAATCGGCGGGATTGTCGGTTTTGTTAAAGCGGCATTATCGTTAATCGTTGTCATGTTGTTAGTCAGTGAAACAGTTTAACCGGAAGATCTTATGAAAGAAGAGAAAATTAAAAGTTTTGATCGCGGATCTGCGCTATCCATCTTTAGCAGTGATCGTAAAGAAGACATGATTGCGTTAATACTCGCTTTTATTTTGGCTTTCGCTATTTATTTTATTGATTAGTTGCGGCCAATGTTCAATCATGTTTTGTTAGCCAGCCATGGGACTACCGGGGCAAAGGCTGCCGAAAATATGGCAATTTCAACCTGTACAAAAGGCGGATCATTAACGCATCTGTTTGTTGTGCCGGAATTCTGGCAAGGTATGACCGGTGATGATTGGCTCAATAATGGCAGTACACGTGACCAATTTCGTCAGTACCTGGAAACGGAATTGGGCAAAGAGGTAGACGAACATTGTGCGCGAGTCAGCCGGGCAGCTAAGCAGCAAGAACTGCATTACAATAAAGCAATCACATTGGGCGAACCAGAAAAAGTGCTAATCCAATATAGCAAAACTCAAAACTTTGATTTAATCATTATGGGTTCACCGCGCCCCAAAAGTGTTGAGGGACTCCGCTCTAAAATGCTGACAAAAAACTTAACGCATTGTTTACCAATACCGCTACTCATTGCTCCCTACCCACGTTAATTTTCCAGAGTATGGCTCATGGGTTCTGGAACAAATGAATAAACCAGCAAATACTTCATCCAAAGATACCGCATGGGCAACGATTAATACGCCATTGACTGCCGAAGAATTAATCGAGTTTTGTTATGATATTGAACGACTCTTTCGTATTAATCCCATGTTAAATTTCAGCAGATGGCAAATGTTGGATACTAATCGCTACCATTTTTGTGGGCAAAATATCAGCCAGAAAAAACCATTTGATTTTGATTTACGCTTCACTGTTCTGTATCTAAACAATGAAATCGAAATCAATTACGATCACGGGATAAAATCTCGCACGACTTTTTTTATCGACTCCAACCCTAACAACAAAGAATACCCAACCAAGTTAACCATTACAGACTATTACGATGGTTTGCCGGAAGAAACTCGTACACAACAATTGCATCTGGTTGATAAAAGCATTACTACTTGGGCGACCTATTTACAGGATCATTTACTATCTTGGAAAAAATGGTCTCACATCGATTTATGGCGTTGGTTCATGCACAAAATCTGGCTACCCATGAAACCAGCGGGTCGCCGAATTAGCGCGATACTATTTTGGATCACTTTTTTTGAAGTTAGCTTGATTTTACTAGGTGTCGCTATTTATTTTTTGGAGTATGATTAAACCAAATTGTTTATTTTTGAACAGGAGAGTTAATTATGACAGAAGAAAAAAAACCGCTTGATCCTGAACAAATTGCTTGCGAAGTGTGCATGAAAGAAATACCGCTTTCAGAGGCAAAGAGCGAAGAAGCATCTGATTATATGCTGCATTATTGCAGCCTAGAGTGTTATGCCAAATGGAAAGAACAAAATGGGAAGGAAGATCAGTAAATTTACAATTTACTGCCCTTCCTGTTCTTGTTCCAATTGATTGATTTCTTCCAGAATCAATAGCTTTTCATTTTCTAATTCCTTATAGCGTGCATACAGACGATCCAAGTCTACTGTATATTGTTGAATACGCTCATGCTGTTCTTGCTTGAGATGTTCCATATCTTCATATTTAGGAACTGGAACACTCCCAGTTGCGCCTGGCAGTACAGGAACTAAAGGTTTTTGCGTTTCATTACGACGCATTTCTTGCGTCATAACGAATTGCTGATAGGTAAATTGTGTTTCTTGCTGTATCCGAAATAGCGCTTTCTCAAGCTGGTTTATTTGGGCTTCAGTTTCAGCCCAGCCATTAAAAGATAAAAGAAGAAAGGAAAAGAAAACAAATTGTTTCACAATATCATTATCCTGATTGTAGACGCCCCTACATTACCCATCTATTTATACTTGTCAAGCCAAAAACATCATAAATCTTTATGCGTTGTATGAAAAATAGAGGCAATGACTTCGTTATACTTGGGGCTGCTGACCCCGTGAGCTAGATCTCTTTCGAGTTTCTCGACATTAAACCTTTGGGGTGATGGCCATATCCTGCAAAAAATTGAGCGCCACAGATGAGTCTTAAACCTCAGGAGTCAACGAGTATTTACCGTGAACCTTGGTAGTCAAAACAAACTTATGTCAGGCATCGGACATGTTTTAACCTAGAAAAATCAGTTGACCGCTAAAACCGCATATAAGTGACTGAATTAAAAATATGAAAACTAAGCGTTTTGCACACCATGAAGGTGATTGTAATAACGCTACACAGTTTTGCATTGAATCTTAGGCCACAATACTGTGTTGCCGCCCTTACCAAGGACTACGGCCATTGTCTGCGAACGGCGCCTTGTC
>JAJFJJ010000010.1 GCA_021774195.1 Nitrosomonas sp.
CGTACGTGCATTACTAAATCACGTGGAACAGGAAATAATTTTAATAGGAAAGAAGTTTGAGTAATAATGATCATTATCAATGTTTTTGTCTTGAATCTGTATGCCAACTCTTTACGTCATTCCGAGCAACACGTCATTGAACCTAAATTCCTCAGTTGGGCGCTAGAAGAACAGCTAACTTTATGAAATTAAAGATAACATTTTTAATATGATACACACCTCTTGGGTGAGCCTCGCTATGATGTTTGTAGCACGCTATTTTTTCATTTTTGCTGTGTTGCAATTCGTTGCAATAACTCGTTATTACGCCTTATTCCGTCTTGCCAAAAAGAAACAATATCGCACTCTAAACACCATCTAACTGAGGATTTTAGGTTGAAGGTAATAGGTGAAAGCGTTGGGCAAATAAAATGCCTATGCCAATTTAAAAACGGTGGCGGATCGTTCGGTGTTGCAGTTTCTAAGAAATTTCTGACTGAGATGCGAGGCGCTAATATTAATTTTTTAAATCAGAGGATTAGGAAGTCTAATGCTGAAGTTTTATGGTTATAAAAAATGCAGTACTTGCCGTAAGGCTGAAAAATTTTTTGAACAAGCTAATATTGCTTATAAGTTTATTGATATTACTGAAAATCCACCAGTTGTAGATGAGTTAGCAGCTATGGCTAAACTTTCTGCGATACCTTTGAAAAAATTCTTCAACACGAGTGGGATTCAGTATAGAGAGTTAAAAATTAAGGCGCAGTTGCCACAGTTAACCGAGTTAGAGGTATTGGCTTTATTAGCGGGTAATGGCCGTTTAATTAAACGACCATTGATTACAGATGGACAAAAAGTTTCTGTGGGCTTTAATCAGGAATTGTTCGCTGAAACATGGACTGGTAATTAGCCTGTCAATTAAAACCGGGTTTTCTGACCTGCTGTGTGCTATTCACCGCAACATGATTCTTCAACCTAGAATCCTCAGTTGGATAGTGCTTAGAGTGCATGGTTGTTTATTTATGGCAAGACGCAGTGAGAAGTGAACGAGTTCACAACGAATTGCAACGCAGCAAAAGATAAAGAACAGTGTGCTATAAGCATGGATGCCATTTGTTCCTAAGTGTTTACGCCAAAAGGAGTGCTGGTATACTATTTGCAAATTAAGTTTGTTACATGAGAAAAGGAAAATTAAATGAATGAAGAAATCCCTCCATTAGATCCGCACCCGCTGAGTGAGTATGTCGCTTGGGCTGGCGGACGTAATCGTGACCCTATTTTGGGTGTATTGAAAGATAAGCTGCCAAAAGAACCCGAGCGTATTTTAGAAATGGCGAGTGGTAGTGGGATGCATATTAATCATTTTGCGCCACATTTTAGCCATTTACATTTTCATCCATCAGAGAAAGATATTGAAGTTTTTGATAATATTAAAACATTAACCGGTGACCTGGGAAACAATAATATTGCTGATCCAGTACATTTGGATCTGACTGATCCACAGACCTGGTTTAATCCTGGTCCGGAAAAATCCTTTGCGGCAATATTTTGTATCAATATTTTTCAGGTTGCGCCGATTTCAATTGCCGATGGAATGATGAAATGCGCCGCGCATTTATTAAAGAATGACGGGTTTTTATTGATATATGGGCCGTTCCAGATCGAAGGTCAGTTTTCTACTGATTCTAATAAGGAGTTTCACGAAACATTAAGCTCCGTTGGTGTATCGGAATGGGGGCTGAAAGATATTGCCGATTTAAAGAAAGCGGCAGCGGATCATGGCTTGGAACTGAAAGAAAAGATTGATATGCCCAGCAATAATTTTTCATTGGTTTTCGGTAAAGTTTAACCATGCGGAGAACAGGTTCAGCAATTGTTGTAGGGGTTGGGCCTGAACGTGGATTAGGTGCGGCATTGGCCATGTGCTTTGCAGAAAAAGGGTTGCATGTTTTTATTGCAGGCCGTAGTGATGAAAGATTGCAGAATATTGCAAAGCTTATTCAGAAAGCAGGTGGTAGTGCTACACCAGTTGTGACTGATGTCACGGTTGAACAGGATGTCACACATTTGTTTGACCAAGTGCGTAAACGTAATGACGTGATTCAATTGGCTGCTTATAATGTGGACAGCAATATTCCAGCGCCTTTTTTGCAGACGGAAGTTACTACATTTACTACCCTATGGCAGCAGAATTGTTTCGGTGCGTTTTTATTTGCCAGAAAATTGATGGCGATCATGCAAACGCAACAACAAGGGACGGTGTTTTTTACCGGTGCGACTGGCTCATTAAGAGCCAAGCCGCCTTTTACCGCATTCGCATCGGCTAAAGCAGGTTTGCGGGCGTTGGCACAGGGATTAGCACGAGAATTTTCGCCGCATGGGATTCATGTGGTTCATACGGTGATTGATGGCGTAATTGATGGTGATCGTGCACGTAATCAGTTTCCAGAATATGTGCAGGCTAAAGGCTCGGACGGCTTACTACAACTGGAAGCAATCGCACAGACCTACTGGGCCATTCATCAACAACCACGCAGTGCATGGACACATGAACTGGATCTGAGGCCATATAAAGAGCCATTTTGAATCATGATCAGTTCAACATTTTTTAGGAATATATTATGAATGCAGCAATTGACTGGAATTTAGAGGGTAGCTATTTTGAGGCTTGTAATTGCGAAACAGCTTGCCCTTGTGTTTGGTTGCAACCGCCATCGGAAGGGAACTGCAAGCTATTGGTCGCTTGGCATATTAACTCCGGTTATTTGAGTGATGAAAAGTTGGATGGCTTAAATGTGGCACTGGCTTGCTATTCGCCAGGGCATATGAAAGAAGGTAACTGGCAGGCGGCATTGTATGTTGATGAGCGTGCCAGTGATGCACAGTTTGATGCCATTACACAGATTTTTGCGGGAAAACTAGGTGGTCACCCTGCGATTCTGATGAGCTTTGTGACCGAAGTTTGGGGGATTAAGAAAGTTAAAATAGATTATCAGGAAGATGGTAACAAGCGGCAATTGATTATCCCGGATATCGCCCAGGCGGAGATTGAAAGTATTCAGGGGATAAAAGGAGGGGAATCGACCATTAGCAACCCACCATTATGTGTGGTGCCGAGCCACCCGACAGTGGTTGCAAAGTCAAAAAATTATGAATACCAGGATTATGATAAGGTTTGGAAATTTACCGAACGGAATGGGTATTTCTCTCCGTTTACCTATCAGCCCTAGTACTCCGTCTACTTGATATTGACGGATACAGTTAGTTTTTCAGCGTTTCTGGCAAGGCAGGTTTCGCTGGCAATGGTTATTCCCTTGTCAAGAGACCTAACACCGCCAGCAACGCTGAAAAGCTAACCCGCAGGGCGATCACAAAATGTCCCGTCACCGCGTTGCAGCACTTGCCAAGGGAATGGCCATTGTCTGTGTGCTGCGTCATGCGACGAAACATTTTTTAATCGCTGTATCCGTCAATATCAAGTAGAAGCAGTACTAGATTTCTTCTCAATTAACTAAATTTGTAGACAATCTCTGATTAGAGGTTGTCTTTTTTATTGCTCATGTCTAAGAGTCAATTAAGTATCTGGGTAACGCTGTTGTTGGTGGTTTTACTCTCCTGGGGTTATTTGCTCTATGAGTATTGGCAAATGACCAACTTACCAATGTCTGAGATGTGGATGCCGCCATCGGATACGAGCGCGTGGCGATGGGTAGATTTCAGTTTGGTCTATGTCATGTGGGCGGTCATGATGGCGGCCATGATGTTGCCTTCAGCCATCCCAATGATTTTGGTTTATGCGACCGTATGTCGACAGCGTTATCAGGCCGCACAGCCATATGTTTTTTTCTTCTCCAGTGCGTATTTATTGGTATGGTTTGGTTTTAGTATTGTGTTAACTTTGTTGCAGTGGCAATTACATGGCCTGCAGTTTTTGTCTCCCATGATGGATAATCAAAATGAACTCTTAGCAGCGGTGATTTTCTTGCTGGCAGGGGCCTATCAATTTACACCACTAAAGAATAAGTTTTTACAAAGCTGTAGAACTCCAATGGGTTTCCTATTAACAGCATGGCGAGATGGCTTAACAGGTGCTTTCAAAATGGGCTTGCGACATGGTGGAATGTGCTTAGGTTGTTGTTGGGCACAAATGATGATTATGTTTGCAGTGGGGGTGATGAATGTGTTGGCTATGGTGCTGATTACCCTGTTAGTATTAATTGAGAAAACCGTGCCATTTAATCCGCAATATTTTTCCAGCGCTGTGGGTATTCTATTTCTGGGCTGGGGTGCCTGGTTGTTGTTACATGCTTGAGCGTAATTTTTTATTCATGTTGTACGTTCGATTATTTGTAATAATGTCACTGTAAGCTTTGTTATCTTTCACAACTTTTGATCATTATGAATTCTTCGAATCCGTTATCACAGCTTGAAACAGAAACGGCTGCGCCTAGAAAAAATAATTTATTAGGTATCCCTGAATATCAAGACAGACAAGCATTAAATATTGAGCTTAATGCAGATTTATTTGAAATGCTTACCACACCAGCTCAGGTCTCTCATTTGGTGTTATTGTCAGATCGTCAATATATTGATCAAGAACGACAATTGATTGCGCAATTATGTACACGATATGGTGTGACATTACCGCATGATCATAGCAACATATTTAGCGTTGACCTTGGAGACTTTAGTCTTAGATGGGAGCGGCATACAGAATATTCCATTTATATGGTGTATCAGCTGACACCTTTTGAAACGCCTTTTGCCCAGACTGCGATTAATCTGGTTCCTAAAGAGTGGCTGGCTAGCCTTCCCGGTGAGGTTTTGTCTGCAACGCATATTGCATTGGACGACCGATCACGTCCAAAGCGTAGTTTGACGGAACTTTCCAGTATGTTTGTTACCAACACGATTATTGGATCAAAGGTTGCTGCCGGGAGTGCCAGTGTTTGGAGTGATAATCAAATCCATGAAGATGGTTTTGGCAGAATTTTGGTTCATGATGAGACGCTACGTAATCGGCAGGCCGGACGTTTGGTGCAGCGGTTACTGGAAATTGAAACCTATCGTATCTTGGCCATGTTGCCGGTACCCAGTATTCGTTTGATGATCCCGCAGTTGGCCCATTTTGATCAACGCTTAGCGGAATTAACAGCCAGTAATAAAGACTTGGACAGTATAGAAGATGAGCAACGGTTGTTAGACGGCCTGACTAAATTAGCTTCGGAAATTGAACGCATATCTGCGCAAACGAGTCATCGGTTAAATGCATCTCGAGTTTATTATGACATCGTTAAGTTGCGTATTACCGAGTTGCGAGAGGAACGAATTGAAGGGTTGCAAATGTTGCAGGAATTTATGGAGCAGCAATTATCTTCATCCATGGGTACTTGTGACTTGGTTTATTCTAAATTGGAAACGCTTTCCTTACGTGTTGCCCGCGCGTCAGCATTATTACGGACTCGGGTGGATATTTCCATGGAAGCGCAAATCCGAGATTTATTAAAATCCATGGATAAACGCGCACATATGCAATTACGCTTGCAAGAGACGGTTGAAGGCTTGTCGGTTGTGGTGTTGAGTTATTATTTATTGGGAATTGTGGGTTATGGTTTAAAAGCTGCGAAAGCATCGGGTATGGATGTTAACGTGGATTTATTGACCGGTATCGCCATACCGGTTGTGGTACTTGGTGTGTTTTTTGTGGTGCGTGGTTTACGCCGTCTAGTTGGTAAACAGCAAAAGGAGTAACTTTTAACCTAGAATCCTCAGTTGGATGGTGCTTAGAGTGCATTGTTGTTTATTTTTGGCAAGGCGCAGTGAAGCGTAATAACTCGTTATTACAATGAATTGCAACGCAGCAAAAGATAAAGAACAGTGTGCTATAAGCATCATAGCGTGGTTCATCTTTAGGGTATGTGGTATTTGACAAAATATTTGTTTTGTTTCATTTCATAAGATTGGTCATTGCTGAAGCGACCAACTGAGGATTTTAGGTTTAATTAGCACTCAGTAATGCTGACGGCTAATCCGCCCAATGACGTTTCTTTATATTTTACCGACATTTCTAACCCGGTTTGTTTCATTGCGGTGACACAATTGTCTAATGACATGAAATGCTGCCCATCACCACGAATAGCAAGTGATGAGGCCGTATATGCTTTTATTGCGCCAAAGCCATTGCGCTCAATGCAAGGGACTTGCACCAAACTGCCAACTGGATCACAGGTCATACCTAAATGGTGTTCTAATGCGATTTCAGCCGCATTTTCTATTTGCTCGGTTGTTCCACCCTGAATCGCACATAACCCCGCTGCGGCCATTGCTGAAGCGGAACCGACCTCACCCTGGCAACCCACTTCTGCGCCTGAAATAGAACTGTTATGTTTGATCAGACCGCCAATTGCACCGGCAACTAATAGAAAATCCCGCACTTGTTCAGGCGTGGCATTTTCATGTTTAATTGCATAGTAAATGATCGCAGGTATAACACCAGCTGCGCCATTGGTTGGTGCAGTGACAACCATGTGACCTGCCGCATTTTCCTCATTTACCGCCATCGCGTAAGCACAAAGCCAATCATTTAAGTTTGCTTTTTGTGGGTTGTCTTGCAATTGTTGAAATAATGTTTTGGCACGTCTTTTAATATTAAGACCGCCGGGTAAGTGTCCTTCTGTGGCTAAACCATTTTCTATACAAGTTTGCATAGCGTGCCAAATAGTATCTAGGCCGTTATTTAGCGCTGCCTCACTAATACGTTCCAATTCATTGTTGCGTTTCATAGCGGCAATGGATAAGTGACTATCTGCAGACATTTTCATCATTTGATCCGCACAATCAAATGGATAGCCGCAAGAATTAGTTGTTTCCATTTGTAGCGGTGCTACCAGATTGCTTATTTCTGATAATGTGGTGATAAATCCGCCACCAATGGAAAAGTAAGTCTCAGTTAGTAGTAAGTGGTTATCTTGTTCAATTTTGGATAAGTCCGGCCTGACTTGAATCTGTTTTGGTAAATTGCTACTGATCGAATCGAATAATTCAAGAATAATTCCGTTTGGATGCTCTGGTAGTGGCTCACCACGATCAAAAATAATATCTGTCGTCGGAACAAAATGAATTTTTTTTGAATCTTCGATCTCAATTGTGTCGCGTTGTGACAGTTCGCTGATTAATTGATTGACATTCTGATTCGCTAGTTCTTGCGGTGTATAGTTGTTGATACCAAGAATGATTGCTCGGTCTGTCGCATGCCCCTTTCCGGTAAAAGCTAATGAGCCTTTTAAAGTGCATCGGATATGTGGTTCTGTAATGTTGTGGTTATCGGTAAGAAATTGTTGTACATGTTGACGAAAATCTCTGGCTGCAACCATTGGTCCCATAGTATGCGAGCTGGATGGGCCAATACCAATTTTAAAAAGATCTAGAACGCTGATGAACATGAAATAAAGCCTATGGTAATTCTGTTTTTACTAAAGGTTGCTTGAGGATGCGGTTTCTATTAAATATGAACTGAATGTTGTGCCGATAACAGGCGCGCAACTAGTATGCTATATGTCTGGAACTGACTCAACAGTTTTTTTGTGGTTTTGCAAAAAAATTTGATTTTGATTGGTTTGTTTGGATGCGTTTATTAATAGATCAAAATAGAAGAATTGTTGCAGCCTGCGCTTTGGTTGGTGCTGTATAGACTTTATTTGATTGGCTTGGATTGGCTTGGATTGGCTTGAGCGAAAGCAGCTGATAGTATACAGGCGACAATCACAATTATGATTGGACTATTTTTTTCATGATTGATTTTTTGGTTTGGGGTCAATACCGGGGCTTTAGCCAATGATGTTTTCGGTTCAATTCTCTCATTTTTCTAATGGATATAAAACGATATTAGGGCGATAAAATGAATGCTGTTTTTCTCGATTTTGGTTCGGTTACACGTGGTGATATGGATTGTACCGCACTGGAACAGGCGATATCACCTTGGTATTTTCATACCAATTCTTGTGAGCATGAGGTTTTGGAAAGAATTAAGGACGCCGAGGTAATCGTTAGTAATAAAGTGTTTTTAAATCGGGCGGCGATTTGTTCTGCCAAGAATCTGAAATTAATTTGTGTTGCCGCAACCGGGTATAACAATGTAGACCTGGAAGCTGCATCAGAATATGGTGTTCCAGTTTGTAATGTGCGTGGATATGCGACCCCTTCGGTTGCGCAACATGTTTTTATGCTGATGCTCAATTTATCCCGTCGATTTGTGGCTTATCAGGAATTGGTTAGAAATGGTGCCTGGCAAAAGAGTGAGTTTTTTTGTCCGCTTGATTTTGGTATCGAAGAATTATCTGGTAAAACGCTTGGAATTATAGGTTATGGTGAATTAGGACATGCCGTTGAAACAGTAGCTAGGGTATTTGGTATGCATATTTTGATTGCAGAACATAAAAACAAACACGCTCGGCCGGGGAGAGTGTTGTTTGATGAGGTTCTCAGTCAGTCAGATTTTGTAACCTTGCATTGTCCGCTTTCAAATGAAACACACAATTTAATAGGGAGGAGGGAGTTTGATCTGATGAAATCCTCGGTTTATCTGATAAATACAGCACGTGGTGGGCTAGTGAATGAGACTGACTTGTTACATTGTTTAGCGGAGAATCGTATCGCTGGTGCGGCGATTGATGTTTTGCAAAATGAACCGCCTAGTGAAGGCAATCTGGTTTTGCGCAATCAACCAGAGAATCTTATTGTCACTCCACATATTGCCTGGGCTAGTAGAGAGTCTAGGCAACGGTTATTGGATCAGTTGGCAGACAATATCGATAATTTCTATCAGCACAGGCCATTTAATCAAATCGGTGTTGCCTCAGGTTAATTGAGTTTTGGAATTTTAATTGAAGTACACCTCTAATCCCTACAGAACGTAACGGGCCAGATCCTCACTTTGTGACAAATCATTTAAGCGTGAGTCGACATAAGCAGCATCTATCGCAATTGTTTCGCCACTACGGTTTGGCGCATTGTAAGAGATTTCTTCGAGCAGCTTTTCCATCACGGTGTGTAAACGTCTGGCGCCGATATTTTCTGTTTTGCTGTTCACTGAAAATGCAATCTCTGCCAGTCGTTTAATGGCATCGCTGGCGAATTCTAGTTGCACGCCTTCAGTGGCGAGTAAGGCTTCATATTGACGGGTCAGGCAGGCGTCGGTATTGGTTAGAATTTGTTCGAAATCGTTCACACTAAGGCTACCTAGCTCAACTCGGATAGGAAATCGGCCCTGTAATTCCGGAATTAAATCGGAAGGTTTAGACATGTGAAATGCGCCGCTGGCAACAAAAAGAATATGATCGGTTTTAATCATGCCATATTTAGTTGATACGGTGGTTCCTTCAACTAGTGGGAGCAAATCTCTTTGTACACCTTGACGAGAAACATCGCCACCTGAATTGCCGGAGCGGGTGGCGATTTTATCGATCTCATCCAAAAACACAATGCCGTTTTGTTCGACATTTTGTATGGCGGTTAATTTAAGGTCTTCGTCATTAACCATCTTGGCGGCTTCTTCTTCAATGAGAAGTTTTTTAGCTTCGCGAATTGGTAGTTTGCGAATATTCTTTTTTTCTCCAGACATGTTTTGAAACATGCCTTGGATTTGAGAAGTGAGGTCTTCCATGCCGGGTGGTGCAAAGATCTCCATATTGGCGCGAGAGGTAGCGACATCAATTTCAATTTCTTTGTCATCCAGGTCGCCTTCACGTAATTTCTTGCGAAATTTCTGGCGTGTTGCATTATCGGCATTGTCGTTATTTAAACTTGTGTCGAAGTCTCTAGCAGCTGGCAACAGAGCATCTAAAATACGTTCTTCTGCGCGATCTTCCGCCAAGGGCTGTTTTTTCCGGGTCTCTCGCTCACGTGATTCTTTGATTGCGGTCTCGGTTAAGTCTCTGATGATGGAGTCTACATCACGGCCAACGTAACCGACTTCGGTAAATTTGGTCGCTTCAATTTTGATAAATGGGGCGTTTGCTAACTTTGCCAAGCGACGAGCAATTTCCGTTTTACCAACGCCGGTGGGTCCGATCATTAAGATATTTTTTGGTGTGATTTCTTGACGAAGTGGGTCAGCAACCTGTTGTCTGCGCCAACGGTTTCTTAATGCAATCGCAACAGCACGTTTTGCGGTATCTTGTCCGATGATATGTTTGTCCAATTCATGGACGATTTCCTGAGGGGTCATTTGTGACATAGTATTAGGTTCTGGTGTCGATTATGTGAGCGATATTAAGAAAGACAATTGGACATTAATCAATGGATTCGATAACTTTATCTTGGTTCGTATAGATACATAAATCACCGGCGATGGAGAGTGATTTTTCGACAATTTCTTTAGGTGATAAATCGGTGTTATCCAAAAGCGCACGGGCTGCAGCTTGCGCATAAGAGCCGCCACTACCAATCGCTGCTAGTCCATATTCAGGTTCAATGACATCACCTGCGCCTGAAATGATGAGTGTGGCATCTTCATTGGCGACAATAAGCATGGCTTCTAATTTTCGTAAAATCTTATCGGTGCGCCAATCTTTTGCTAATTCAACTGCTGAACGCATCAGATGACCATGGTGTGCCTCAAGTTTGCCTTCAAAGCGTTCGAATAAAGTGAATGCGTCTGCAGTGCCGCCAGCAAAACCAGCTAGAATTTTGTCGTGATAAAGTCGGCGGACTTTCCGGGCGCTGGATTTGGCAACTACGGCGCCTAATGTCACCTGGCCATCACCGCCTAGTGAAACTTTATCGCCTCGGCGTGCGGATACGATTGTTGTCATGAGTTTTGCTTATATGTGAAACGAAAGAGCGCATTATACCGTATAAATGGATGCTATTTAGACTGAGTCTTTTTTCTTGGCGCGAGGGTGGGTGCTATCATATATTTTGGTTAGGTGTTGAAAATCAAGGTGAGTGTACACTTGAGTAGAGGTGATATGTGCGTGTCCCAGCATTTCTTGTACAGCGCGTAAATCACCACTTGATTGTAAGAGATGAGAGGCAAAAGAATGCCGTAGCATATGCGGATGTACATTCTTATTGATTCCCTGTCGCCTAGCACGTTCCTTTAGACGATGACTAATAGTACGAGTGCTAATTGGGTCGCCCCTGCGGGATAAAAATAATTTGTTTATATTCGGTTTGATTAATTTGTCACGAAGTTTTAACCAAACTTTCAGTGAAGCAATGGCTTTATCGCCAATAGGAACGATACGCATTTTTCCACCTTTACCGTTGACACGAATAGTGCCCTCAAAGCAGTCAATGTCACCGGGTATCAGTTGAGCCAGTTCTGCTAATCGTAGCCCTGATGAATAAAATAATTCGAACATGGCGCTGTCACGTGAAGCCAAAATGTCATCAGTAGGAAATTCAAGTAATTTTACGGCTTCATCCGGTGATAAGGCGTTGGGTAATTTATGATTGGATTTAGGAACGCGAACACCGGAGCATGGATTATGTTTGAAGTGATGGTCTCGGATTAGATATTTATAAAATGTGCGCCAAGCTGAGAGCATCCTGGATAAGCTTCTACCGGCCAATCCTTTGCTATGTAATTGCATGATAACCTGACGGATGTGATGAGGCTGAACCAGTTCAAGAGAGGTTTGGTTTAAATGTTCAAACAAGATTCTTAGATCACGCGCATAGTTATCGTGAGTGTGTGGAGATAACCGTCTCTCATATATTAGGTGATTTAGAAAAGCGATTTCCAGGTCTTTAGGTTTGCCGTTCATTGGATTGTTCTTTTTTGGAAAGCTTGAGGGTTGAGGGCTGATTATAGCGAGCCAGTGCGGCACTGATCAGGTCGCCCAAACGTTTTAAATGTAATGTGCCCATATCGGCATAAAATCGTTCATGATCTGGGCTGGCCAAAACCAACAAGCCGATTGATTGCGGTGTATTCAGTGGAATCATTGAAAAAGAGTTGAGTAACTCTGCATCTTCACCAAACCAGTTTTTAATTTCATTGGCAACATGATCGCCACAATAGGGTTGTATCAATTTTTTAGCGATAGTATGTATGTCTTTACTAGTTGTTGTAAATTCTGTGTGTGCCGTGTCATCACAAGAAAAGTCCCATAGACGCAGTGCAACATGTGGAATATTGAAATCCACTTGTAGACGGGACTTTAATTCATGGAGTAATTCATCAATACTGGAGATGCTGAGTAGGGCAATACATAAACGGTCTATTTTTCCACTAATCACGTCATTTTCTTCTCCAAAACTGATTAACTCAAGTAGTTTTTTTTGAAGGATTTGATTTTTATTTCTTAGAGAAATTATTTGTCGTTCATTGATAGAAATGACCCTGTCATCATGTGGGTGAGGAATAAGTAACTCAGTTAAGAGTTCTGTATGTTTGTTAAAGAATTGAGGGTGGTCCTGTAAATACTTAGCGACATCTTTCGCTTTCATAGTTCTTCCTTGATAAGTTAGAATAAATTACAAGTTAATTTCACCTTCAAATACTGTGACAGCAGGACCTGTCATTAGTACGGAGCTATCTTTTTCTGACCATTTTATGGTCAAGTTGCCGCCTCGAGTGCTGACGGTTACACTGGTATCTAATAAACCTAAATTGATACCTGTAACGACAGCTGCGCAGGCGCCTGTACCACAGGCTAGTGTTTCACCTGCGCCACGTTCATATACGCGTAACTTAATGAAATCACGTCGAATAACTTGCATATATCCAACATTCACCCGGTTAGGGAAATGTGGGTGTGCTTCAATTAAAGCACCTTCATTGATTACCGGCGCTTCATTGATATCATCTATGATACGCACTGCATGTGGATTACCCATCGACACGACGCTTATTTTAACTGGTTTGTTCAAGATATCAATGACGTAAGTCGAAACATATTTTGGCGCAATAAATGGAATTTTAACCGGGTCAAATTCCGGGATGCCCATATCTACGGTAACCTCATTGTTTATTTCAAGTCTAGGTGTAATAATTCCACTCAATGTTTCAACACGAATTTCTTTTTTGTGTGTTAGGCCGTGATCATGTACAAACCGTACAAAACACCTTGCACCATTGCCGCATTGCTCAACTTCGCTTCCATCGGCATTAAAAATCCGGTAAAGAAAGTCAGCATCGTTTGTTGTTTTCTCTACGATCAAAATTTGGTCGCATCCAATGCCAAAATGACGGTCAGCAAGAAATCTAAGCTGCTGTCGGTAAAGTTTTACGAGTTGGTTGATCCCATCTATGACAATAAAATCATTGCCAAGCCCATGCATTTTGGTGAATTTTAGCTTCATTATTTTTGTATATTTACTAGGACTTAATAAGACCTAGCACTAGTTATAGACATTGAGTAGTTATCCATTACAAAACTATTTCCGATATCAACCACGCTATCCTTTGGATTTAAAGTCGTATCCTTTTTGATGGTAATGACTGTGGATATATAGTTGTCAATTTTTATTTTGCTAGATTCTTGAGTGTGTGCGAGGTATGAAAAGCCAATATACGTTGTTTTAAAGTTAATTTCATCTACCAAATATCCTGGCGTGTTATTTCAGCGTTGAATTGCATGGGGCAGCAGCACACGCAAGCATGTAAAAGATTATTTCTTTAGGGAGCCTCAATTAATCCTAAAATCCTCAGTTGATCGCTTCAGCATTGGCTAGTCTTATGAAATAGAACAAATATTTTATCAAATGTTGCGCTAATATTTTTTGTTCTTGCCTTGGTTAGAAATCTGAATTTTTAGATGCGCACTTTAGATAAGGTACGTCGGTAATATTTATTCTGAATTTCTTCTGAAAGATAGTATGTTACAAGCGCGTCTTCAATTGGAAGAGAAGAGGTTTCAGGTGTTTGTCAAACAAATAGAGGGGTATACAGATTTTTGCGTGAGAATTGAGCTAATGATTTTCAGGTATGCTTGATTTGGGTAATCCTTCTCAGATTATGAAACAACTAGAAGAATTACCCAGCTGTGCTTATTTAATATTGAAAATTTAATTTGAGAAGTTCCTTGTTTCATTGCTTTGTCTTACTTTATCTACGCCGTAAAGAGCAATACTTATTACAGTTTGCTGGAACCATACGGGTTCCAGCAATAATCTACACTTACAGCTTACTGATGCTCAGCCGGTACGTTATGGTCAGGCTGAATGGTGCTGCCGTATGAATCAACATCTGGTGAGTCCGGTGCGGTTGGTTTACCACAAGCAGTTAATGCAAATGCTAATAAAATGGCAACGAGGACTGTGTATTTCATGTTTTTAATTCCTTTAAATATTTTTGTATGCGCATCATTCAGTGATGAAGCAAAGCCATGTTGCCTGTGATGACTCCTTTTGGCCTTGATTTATATCAACTAAATGCCGGTTTGTTTGTAGGGTCTTTCTTGTGCGTGAACTTTACGTGGATTTTGAGTAATATAAATAATGACTTGCTGAAGCAGGGTTCTTGGGGAGAGCATATTTTGCTATAATGTGCGGTCTTTTATAAATTCAAAGACCATAATATGAGTGAATATCTTTTTACATCTGAGTCTGTGTCCGAAGGACATCCCGATAAAGTTTCCGACCAAATTTCAGATGCTGTTTTAGATGCAATTATCAGTCAAGATGCAAACGCAAGGGTTGCTTGCGAGACATTATGTAGCACCGGTTTAATTGTGCTTTCGGGTGAAATTACAACTCATGCGACGGTTGATTACAACGTGATTGCCCGTGAAACAGTTAAAAATATTGGTTATACCAGTTCGGAAATTGGCTTCGACTCAACAACATGTGCGGTTTTAACAGCATTTAATAAGCAATCACCAGATATTGCGCAAGGTGTTGACCGACAAGAAGAAATGGATCAAGGAGCCGGCGATCAAGGATTGATGTTTGGTTATGCTTGTGATGAAACGCCTCAATTGATGCCGATGCCAATATTTTATGCGCATCGTTTGGTGGAACGTCAAGCAGAGCTTAGAAAGAATGGAAAGCTGGCTTGGCTGAGACCAGATGCTAAGTCACAAGTGTCTGTTCGCTATCAGGATGGTAAGCCACAGCACATTGAGACCGTTGTGATTTCTACCCAACACGACCCAGATATTTCTCACCAAGCATTGAGTGAAGCCATTATAGAAGAAATTATTAAACCGGTGCTGCCGCAAGAGATGATCAGTGATCAAATTCAGTATTTGGTTAATCCAACCGGACGTTTTGTGGTGGGTGGTCCGATGGGAGACTGTGGGTTAACTGGACGTAAAATTATTGTTGATAGTTACGGCGGTGCTGCGCATCACGGCGGGGGTGCTTTTTCTGGCAAGGATCCATCAAAAGTTGATCGTTCAGCAACTTATGCCGGTCGCTATGTGGCAAAAAATATTGTTGCCGCTGGCATTGCAAGTCGTTGTGAAGTTCAGGTTGCTTACGCAATTGGCGTGGCAAAGCCGGTTTCCCTAATGGTGAATACATTTGGTACTGGTAAAATTGCAGATGAAAAAATTATTCAGTTAATTGACAAACATTTTGATTTGCGTCCACGTGCGATTATTCATACCTTAAATTTATTGCGTCCCATTTATGCGAAAACTGCGGCATATGGACACTTTGGTCGTGAAGATGCTGATTTTACTTGGGAAGCGACCGATAAAGCAGCACAGCTTCGTGCTGATGCTGGTTTGTAAAATAGAAATTTATTTTATTGTTAAGTAATACTAATATTTGTTAGTGATTTAATCCGCTACGCTGAGGAGCGCTGCAACGGTTGGTTCCGTGAGGCTCGGTTTGTGGACATTGTAACAACGGCGCTCGTTCCTATTCTAGGAGTGAAAACTATGAACGCTGTACTTAACCCTGACGGGTCGCCTTTTACCGATTATAAAATTTCTGATCTTGCATTAGCGGATTGGGGGCGTAAAGAACTTACTATTGCTGAAACTGAGATGCCCGGTTTAATGGCTTTACGAGAAGAATATGGTGATACGAAGCCATTATCTGGAGCGCGTATTGCCGGATCGCTGCACATGACGATTCAGACGGGGGTTTTGATTGAAACTCTGGTGGCATTGGGTGCGGAAGTACGTTGGGCATCCTGTAATATTTATTCTACCCAAGATCATGCAGCCGCTGCTATCGCTGCTGAGGGTATTCCTGTTTTTGCATACAAAGGTGAGTCACTGGAGGATTATTGGGAGTATGCGCACAGTATTTTCGAGTGGACGGTAGATGGCCAGCCAAGTGGCGCCAACATGATTTTAGATGATGGTGGTGATGCGACATTATTGCTTATTCTGGGTAGTAAGGCAGAAAAAGATCTTTCTGTGCTTGCAAACCCAACCAACGAAGAGGAAGAAGTCCTTTTTGCTTCAATTAAAAAGAAGCTGACAACACATCCAGATTGGTATTCTAAGAATCTTGCTAGGATACAGGGTGTTACTGAAGAAACAACGACGGGTGTTCATCGTCTATATGAGATGCAAAAAAGTGGGGAACTACCTTTTCCAGCATTTAACGTGAATGATTCAGTGACAAAATCAAAATTTGATAATCTTTATGGTTGCCGTGAGTCATTAGTTGACGGGATTAAACGGGCAACTGATGTGATGATCGCCGGAAAAGTTGCATTGGTTTGTGGTTATGGTGATGTTGGTAAAGGCTGCGCACAATCTTTGCGTGGTTTGGGAGCGACGGTATGGATTTCTGAAATTGATCCGATTTGTGCTTTGCAAGCGGCCATGGAAGGTTATCGAGTTGTGACAATGGATGATGTTTGTGACCAGGTTGATATTTTTATTACTGCAACCGGTAACCTGAGAGTGATCGATCACGATCATATGCTGAAAATGAAGGACCAGGCCATTGTTTGTAATATCGGTCACTTTGATTCAGAGATTGATATCGCTTCTGTGCAAAAGTATCAATGGGACAATATTAAACCACAGGTTGATCACGTGATTTTCCCAACTGGGCGGCGCATCATTGTATTAGCGCAAGGTAGGCTGGTAAATCTGGGTTGTGCAACAGGCCATCCTTCTTTTGTCATGTCCAGTTCATTTACTAATCAAGTGTTGGCGCAAATGGAACTTTGGCAACATGGTGATAACTACCAGAACAATGTTTATGTGCTACCAAAACATTTAGATGAAAAGGTTGCTCGACTCCATTTGGGTAAATTGGGCGTGAAGTTAACGGTGTTGACTGATGAGCAAGCGAGTTATCTGAATCTGGACAAAAATGGGCCGTTCAAGCCAGAGATGTATCGTTACTAAATGATTGCAAGCAATATTGGCCAAGCCTTTTGGTGGGTATTGTTTGTTAAAATTTATCAGGCTTAAGTAATCATGGCGAAAAAATGGGCCTGAGTGCTGGTTACCATTTGCTGCAGATTTCTTAAGTTTGATAACCAAATACAGTGGTGTTATTTCACATTTACAGATGATATCTGATTGCTAATAGCTTAAGTTACAGATGTTTTGTAGCGTTTGTGTGGTGTGCTGATGTTTAATTTGTTTACGTGAATAGGGTCGCTGAAATATAGTGCTTCGAACTTAAATCCGTGAGAAAAGATGGAATCACAAAAAAAATTTGAACCAACTTTTAGTTTCGAACTGTTTCCACCACAAACCGCTCAGGGTATTGAAAAATTAAGAAAAACACGTCAGCAGCTGGCGCAATTAAACCCTAAGTTTTTCTCGGTTACTTTTGGTGCTGGAGGATCGACACGAGAACGTACTTTAGAGACTGTATTAGAAATGCAGGCTGAGGGTCATAAGGTTGCCCCACATTTGTCTTGTATTGGTTCAACGCGTGAGAACATCCATGCTGTTTTGAAAAAATATCAAGAAGTGGGTATTCGCCAAATCGTTGCATTACGAGGTGACTTGCCTTCGGGAATGGCACAAGCTGGTGAGTTTCGCTATGCTAATGAACTTGTGGCTTTTATCAAGCAGGAGTTTTCTGAAACGTTCCATATTGAAGTTGCCGCTTATCCTGAATATCATCCACAAGCATCATCAGCGCAGGTGGATTTACAGAATTTTTTTCGTAAAGTAGAGGCGGGCGCAGATTCTGCGATTACGCAGTATTTTTATAATGCAGATGCTTATTTTAATTTTGTCGCGTCATGTGAAAAACAAGGTTTAGACATTCCTATAGTGCCGGGAATTATGCCAATTAATAAATTTTCTCAATTAATTCGTTTTTCAGATACTTGTGGTGCCGAAGTGCCTAGGTGGGTTCGCAAAAAGCTGGAAGGCTATGGTGATGATACAGAATCGGTTCATGCCTTTGGCTTGGACGTGGTCACTGCACTTTGTGAACGATTACTTGCAGCTGGCGCACCCGGCTTACACTTTTACACATTGAATACCGCTGGTTTATCTTCAACGATATGGCGGCGTCTTGGTATCTAAATGAATGGCATGAGGATTCTGTAAGGATGTTGTTTCAGATGATATAAGCGGGTATATAATGATCCCCTATTTTATTTGGGACATTTAAAAAGTATAAGGCTGTGAAAATGAAAAAAACCAAGAAAACAAAAAAAGAAAACAAAACGACAGAAACGGAAGTGAAGCAGCAAAACTCTGATAACTTGGCTGAAGCGGTTGCCGTGGAAGAGGAGAGTGTTGATACGGTAGCTACATCAGAATCTTCTTCTAAACTGTCTGTTATAGAAGACTGTATTGATCACACCAGGGATGTGCTTGCGACGCAACTAGGACTTGTGAAAGATAAAGGGTATGATTTTGCCCCCGAGTTTAAAGACATGACGACTCAGCTTTATCTGTTTGGCGTTATGTGGAAGTATGCTGAAGAACTGGAAGGTGTGACTGATGCTAGAGAAACGGCATTTAAAGCGTTGGAAGTTATGCTGTTACGTGATGGTATGCGTAAAAAACATGTGCCAAAGCGAATAGAATTTCTGAAAAATATGTCTAAAGTCGAAGATGGTAGTAACGCATTGGCTGTGGCGATAGGATACGATTCTCAGTTAGATGACAATAGCCTGGCTGAGGTATTTGATCATTATGTTGATGATGTTCAGGTCTCCGGTTCATTCTGGCGTTTGTATGATCGCTGTAAAAAAACCATGTTGTATGGTGGCTTGTTCGTTGCATTTGTGGTGATATGGTTTGTGACACTATTTATGCCTGGTAACACAACAATTGCCATACTTGCTGCGGGATTGATTTCAGCCGCTTTATTTGTGATTCCGGTATTTTTGGTTGGACTGTTGATTTATCATTTGAAAATCAAGAAATCCAAACAATAAAATTTAAATAATCTGACTGGCCATTATAGCTAAGCATGAGCGCACAAATTATAGATGGCAAGACAATCGCTGGACAGGTACGTGCCGAGTGGAAACTTCGGGTTGATAACCTAATTGAAAAGGGGATTACGCCTGGTCTGGCCGTATTGATCGTTGGTGATGACCCGGCTTCGACTATTTATGTCCGTAATAAAATTAAAGCATGTAGCAACATCGGTATTTATTCTGAGGTGCATCGATTTTCAGGTAATGCTTCTCAAGATGAAGTGCTCGATTGCATTAAAAAGCTTAACCGAAATGAGAAAATACATGGCATCTTAGTGCAGTTGCCGTTGCCATTGCATTTTAAAAACGATCAGGTCATTACATCGATTGCGACGGAAAAAGATGTCGATGGTTTTCATTTATATAATGTTGGCGCATTAGTGACCGGAAATGCGATTTTCTCGCCTTGTACACCCTATGGGGTTATGGTGATGCTAGAAAAGAATAATGTTTCGATTGAAGGGCAACATGCTGTCGTGGTTGGGCGCAGTAATATTGTGGGTAAACCGATGGCGTTAATGCTGTTAGCGCAAGGCGCAACGGTTACGGTCTGTACTTCCAAAACGAAAAATTTGGCTTCATTTACACGAAATGCGGATATTTTGGTGGTGGCAACTGGGCGGGCTAAAATGATTACAGCTGAAATGATTAAGCCGGGTGCGACCGTTATCGATGTTGGTATCAATCGTTTACCCGACGGTAAACTTTGTGGCGATGTTGATTTTGAGTCGGCTAAAGAGATCGCTGGCTACATTACACCAGTGCCTGGTGGTGTCGGACCAATGACGATTACCATGTTGCTGTGTAATACGATTATTGCTGCAGAGCGGGTACAAACGAATATTGGACAAGTATGAGTCAATTAATTTTTAATGGTAATACTTGAACATGGAATCTCAACCAGATATTGATCCACAAGAAACACAAGAATGGCTGGAAGCACTTGAGTCTGTTCTGCTTAATGAAGGTGAAGAGCGCGCACATTTTTTACTAGAAAAGCTGGTTGAAAGGGCGCGTCGATCAGGTGCTTATCTTCCGTATAGTGCTAACACGGCTTATCTCAATACTATCCCAACTGGAAAAGAAAAGCGTTCACCTGGTAATCACGAAATTGAGCACCGTATTCGTGCGTATGTACGATGGAATGCGATGGCAATGGTATTACGGGCGAATCTAAACACCAATGTTGGTGGTCATATCGCCTCTTTTGCATCTGCTGCAACACTTTATGATGTGGGTTATAACCATTTCTGGCGTAACGCGAGTGAACATCATGGTGGTGACTTGGTCTATACCCAGGGCCATTCAGCGCCTGGAATTTATGCTTATGCGTTTTTGGCTGGCGAATTGACCGAGGAACACCTTAATAATTTTCGGCAAGAAGTGGGCGGTAAAGGCTTGTCTTCTTATCCGCACCCTTGGTTAATGCCGAACTTTTGGCAGTTCCCGACTGTTTCAATGGGATTGGGCCCATTAATGGCGATTTATCAGGCACGATTTATGAAGTACTTGGGTAGTCGCAACCTTGTTAATACGGATGGCCGTAAAATCTGGGCGTTTATGGGTGATGGGGAGATGGATGAACCTGAGTCACTTGGCGCGATTTCACTTGCTTCGCGTGAGAAACTGGATAATCTGATTTTCGTCATTAATTGTAATTTACAACGACTGGACGGTCCCGTACGAGGAAATGGGAAAATCATTCAAGAGTTGGAATGTGATTTTCGGGGTACTGGTTGGAATGTTATCAAGGTTATCTGGGGGTCTTATTGGGATCCGTTATTAGCCAAGGATACGAAAGGCTTATTGCAAAAACGCATGATGGAATGTGTGGACGGAGAATATCAAACCATCAAATCGAAAGATGGGGCCTATGTTCGTAAACATTTCTTTGGGAAATATCCAGAACTGCTTGAAATGGTTGCTAATATGTCTGATGATGATATCTGGCGTTTAAATCGTGGCGGTCATGATCCACATAAAGTTTATGCCGCATACGCTGAAGCTATCAAACATACTGGTCAGCCTACTGTTATTCTAGTGAAAACGATTAAAGGCTATGGGATGGGTGAAGCTGGTGAAGCGCAAAATATTACTCACCAGCAAAAAAAGATGGGGACCACTTCATTAAAAGCATTTCGTAACCGATTTGGTTTGGATATAGCTGATGACATCATTGATGATGTTCCGTATCTGAAATTAGCTGAGGACTCGCCGGAATACGCGTATATGCAAGAGCGACGACAAGCCTTAGGTGGCTTTTTTCATCAACGTAAAACCAGCGCTAAAGCATTGGAAATACCGCCATTGTCAGCGTTTGAGTCCATACTAAAGGCTAGTGGGAAAGGACGTGAATCATCGACTACCATGGCATTTGTTCGTGTGCTGAATATATTGGTCAAGGATAAGCAAATTGGTAAACATATTGTGCCAATTGTGGCGGATGAATCACGTACATTTGGTATGGAAGGTATGTTCCGTCAATTGAGTATCTGGTCATCAGTTGGTCAACTTTATACGCCACAAGATGCGGACCAATTGATGTATTACAAAGAAGACAAAAACGGTCAGATCCTGCAAGAAGGAATCAACGAAGCGGGCGCAATGTCATCTTGGATCGCAGCAGCAACGTCCTACAGCACGCATGGGATTCAGATGATCCCATTCTTCATTTTTTATTCGATGTTTGGTTTTCAGCGGATTGGTGATCTGGCCTGGGCAGCAGGCGATATGCGTAGCCGGGGGTTTTTGCTTGGTGGCACAGCTGGGCGTACCACGCTGAATGGGGAAGGTTTGCAACATGAGGATGGTCATAGCCATTTGACCGCTTCTACGATTCCCAACTGCGTCTCTTATGATCCGACATTTGCTTATGAACTTGCGGTGATTATTCATGATGGCTTGCGTCGGATGTATCGTGAGCAAGAGGATATTTTTTATTATATTACAGTAATGAATGAAAATTATCCGCAACCTGAAATGCCAAAAGGCGTTGAACAAGACATCCTAAAAGGAATGTATTTGTTGAAGGAAGTGAGTAAACGTAGCAAAGGTGTGCGGGTGCAATTATTGGGTTCCGGTACGATTTTGCGTGAGGTAATTGCCGCGGCTGATATTCTGAAGAAAGACTATAAAATTGATGCGGATATATGGAGTGTCCCCAGCTTTACAGAGGTACGGCGTGAGGCATTAAGTGTGGCGCGTTGGAACATGTTGCATCCGACTAAAAAGGCTAAACTTTCCCATGTGGAAACTTGCTTCAAAGGACGGGAGGGGCCAGTTGTGGCAGCGACTGATTATATGAAAATTTATGCGGATCAGATTCGAGAATTTGTGCCGGGTTGTTATCGAGTTTTGGGAACAGATGGTTTTGGGCGTTCTGATACGCGTGAAAAACTGCGTCATTTTTTTGAGGTGGATCGCTATTATATTACTGTTTGTGTTTTGAAAGCGCTGATGGAAGAAGGAAAGGTGACTTCCAAGCAAGTCGCCCAAGCGATTAAGACATTTGGGATTGATCCTGATAAGCCGGATCCAGTGACGCTCTAGATATTCCGATGATGATTTGCTCCCCTGGAATATAACGCTTCTGTATCAATATGACTTAAGGAAAATGAGTGGGTGACATTAAGCAAGTATTAGTTCCTGATATCGGTGACTTTACAGATGTTCCGGTTATAGAAGTTCTAGTTCAACCCGGCGATCAGGTTAATCATGAAGATTCCTTAGTCACACTGGAATCTGATAAGGCGACCATAGAAGTTCCTGCACCATTTTCTGGTGTTATTAAAACGATTGCAGTGAAGCCTGGAGATAAAGTTTCAGAAGGGTCGTTGATTTTATCAATGGATGTTTTAGAAGAACAAACAGACCATATCGCTAACGTGGCCGTAGCGCAGCCAGATGATAAAATGCGGGCCTCGATTTCTACACCGAAAGAAACTAAATCTGAACAGAAGAAGGTAACAAAGCAGCCGCCGAAAGCCTTAACGGATACCCAAATATTAGACCTGACAAAAGCACATGCCGGACCATCGGTGCGACGTTTTGCACGTGAACTAGGCGTTAATTTAAGTTTGATTACTGGAAGTGGTCCAAAGCAACGTATTCTTAAAGAAGATGTGCAGGCGTACGTTAAGGCAACATTGTCAAAAAAACAGGACAGCAATCAATTGGGTGCTGCGTTGGATTTGTTGCCTTGGCCGCAAATTGATTTTGCCAAATTTGGTCCGATTGAATTAAAGTCGTTAACACGTATTAAACAAATTACTGGTGCTAACTTACACCGCAACTGGGTGATGATTCCCCATGTTACTCAATTTGATGAAGCTGATATCACAGACCTGGAAGAACTGCGTAAAGAATCCAATCAAGCAGTGCAGGACGGAAAAATAAAACTAACCATGTTGGCCTTTCTGATGAAGGCGATTATCTCTTCACTAAAGAAATTCCCGGATTTTAATGCGTCGCTGGATAACAACGGTGATGAAACGAATTTGATCATTAAGCATTATTATCATTTGGGTTTTGCAGTAGATACACCAAATGGTTTGATGGTGCCGGTACTAAGGGATGTTGATCAGAAGGGCGTTATGGCAATTGCTGAAGAATTAGGACGACTATCTTTGTTGGCTCGTGAAGGTAAATTAAAACCAACTGAGATACAAGGTGCCAGTTTTACGATTTCAAGCTTGGGGGGAATTGGCGGTACCGCGTTCACACCAATCATTAATGCGCCGGAAGTGGCGATCTTAGGTGTATCGAGAGCAAACTATAAACCAATATACCGTGATAATCAATTTGTTCCGAGGCTAATGTTACCCTTGTCTTTATCTTATGATCATAGGGTTATTGACGGCGCATCTGCTGCACGTTTTACTTCACATTTGGCTGAAGTTTTAACCGATATGCGTTTAGCGTTGCTATAAAATAACGTGGTTAAATGAGTAAAGATAAAATTCCTGTTGTTGGTGTCTATGGGGGTACTTTTGATCCTATCCACTATGCGCATTTGCGAGTAGCTGAAGAATTATTAGATACGGTTGGTTTCAGGCAATTTCATTTTCTCCCTTCAAGTGAGCCTCGTTTAAGAGATATACCTGGCGCATCTAAATTTCACCGAAAAATGATGGTGCAGTTGGCTATTCAAGATAATGAGAGGTTTTCATTGGATAGTCGGGAAATGAATCGTTCAGGCGTCACTAGAACGGTAGAGACGTTACGTGAATATAGACAGCAATTTGGTAACAATACGGCGCTATGTTTTGTTATGGGTGCAGATGCTTTTGTGAAACTGCATCAATGGTATTGCTGGCAGGAACTATTTCAGCTGTGTCATTTGATTATTGTTGGACGTCCTGGTAATAAACATGTGATGAGTCCAGGCACGCTTGTGCAAGAACTGAAAAATGAATGTGAGATGCGTTGGGTGACCAATGCAAATGAATTAGCATGCCAATCGAGTGGCTTAATATTTGCGGCCAATACGACATTGCTGGAAATTTCCGCGACAAAAATACGTACATTGATTTCTTGTAACAAGAGTGTGCGTTATTTATTGCCGGAAATAGTTTACGATTATATTAAAACTAATCATCTGTACGATGGAGAAGACAACTGAGGTTCTTAGCATGAATTCTGAATTATTGGCACGCACCATAGTTTCTGCGCTTGAAGATATCAAGGCGCAGGATATTAAAGTCTTGGATGTCACAAAAATTACGGCAATGTTTGATTACGTTATTATTGCCAGTGCGGAGTCGTCACGCCAGACCAAAGCACTGGCCAATAATGTACAAGGAAAAGTTAAAGCTGCGGGCGGTAAAATCTATAGCGTTGAAGGCGAGCAAACGGGAGAATGGTTGCTTGTTGACGTTGGTGATATCGTTGTACATATTATGCAACCGGCAGTACGAGAGTATTACAATCTGGAAGCTTTGTGGGAAACACAAGAGTCGTAACAATATCAAATTCTAGCAAGATGATACAACGCTGAAAAGCATAAAATGAAGATCAATATCATTGCAGTTGGTCATAAGATGCCTGGTTGGGTCAATACCGGTTATATGGAATATATTAAACGGTTGCCACGAGAGTTTTCAGCAAGGTTGGTCGAAATTAAACCAGAAAAACGCACTAATAGCCGACAAAAGCAACAGATTCTAAGTGTCGAAGGTAAGCGTGTTCTATCTGCTATTCCAACAGGTTGTCGACGAGTCGTTTTGGACGAACATGGCGATCAATGGACAACCAAACAATTCGCCAATGTCATTACGGAATGGATGAGGGAAGGTGACGATGCGGTTTTTGTAATTGGCGGGGCGGATGGATTACATCATGATATCAAGGCATCAGCAAATGAATTGTTGGCACTTTCAAGATTGACCATGCCACATGGGATGGTTCGGATTCTGTTGGCTGAGCAATTATATCGTGCGATTTCCATTATTAATAATCATCCTTATCACCGAGAATAGCTCATTTGTAATATATTAGTCGTCAAAGACATTGAAATGTGGATTGGAACTGCTTATTTTTGTCATTATAAGTTCCTAAAATAAGAATAAAATGGCTTTATAGTTATAATAACGACAGATTTATATTATGAATTTCCCAGAAAATCGTGTTTATCTTGCATCTCGTAGTCTTCGCCGAAGAGAGTTATTAAAACAAATTGGTGTAAAATATAATATTCTATTGATGCGCGAAACCATCAATCGGCCCGCTGATATCGATGAAACGCCATTGCCTGATGAGTCTCCGACTGATTATGTTTATCGTATCGTTAATGTTAAAGCCACGGAGGGGCGGACGAGATTAATTCAACGCGGGTTACCTTTGTTACCCGTTTTAGTGGCTGATACAGTTGTGACCATAGATGGTTGCATTCTTGGCAAACCACAAGATGCTGCACATGCACAAGAAATGCTAAGTACACTTTCCGGTCGATCTCACCAAGTGATGACAGCGATAGCTGTTGCAGTGAAAGAAAAAATTCAAGTTCGACTTTCTACGACAATAGTTCGGTTTCGTGAGATTAACGAGCATGAAATGCGATATATGATCAGTGATGGAAAAATTTTTGATAAAGCAGGAGCCTATGCGATCCAGGGTATTGCAGCTTCATTTATTGTTGAAATATCTGGTAGTTACAGTGGTGTTATGGGGCTGCCATTATTTGAAACAACGCAATTGCTTGAGGAAGTAGGAATAAAAGTTTTTCCTGAGTGAATGCATAGCTTTTTGCTATTAAAAAGATAACGAACTTGTGGATTATTCTTTAGTCCCTGGACCATAAATTAATCGGTAGTTTTAGAGAAATTGCCAGCATAAAAATAACGATAACTTTTATGAGTAATGAAATTCTTGTCAATATTACACCTCAAGAAACCCGTGTTGCAATTTTAGAACAAGGTGTGACCCAAGAGTTGCATATAGAGCGCACAGGAGGTCGAGGAATTGTCGGTAATATCTATAATGGTTGCATCAGCCGTGTTTTACCTGGTATGCAATCTGCCTTTGTAGATATCGGGCTTGATCGCGCAGCTTTTTTGCATGTTGCAGATGTCTGGGAAGCACATCAAAATGGTGAATTGGTGAAGCCTATAGAGAAATTACTGTATGAAGGAAACAATATTCTTGTGCAGGTTATCAAGGATGCTATTGGGACGAAAGGAGCTCGGTTATCAACCCAAATTAGTCTGGCCGGGCGTATGCTGGTTTTTCTACCTCAAGAATCACATATTGGAATTTCACAGCGTATCGATGACGAAGAAGAACGTGAACTATTACGTGAGAAATTGCAGCATGTCATACCATTAGAAGAGAAAGGCGGTTATATCATTCGGACAATGGCTGAAGCGGCAGAAGAAGATGATTTGCAGGCCGATATCGAGTATCTACATAAGCTTTGGCACGATATTCAACAAAAATCTTTGACGTTTGCAGCGCCAGCTTTACTCTATCAAGATCTAGACCTTAGTCATCGGGTATTGCGTGATTTTGTGAGTGATGATTCCAAACGAATCCAAGTCGATTCTCGTGAGAATTTTCAAAAATTGGCTGTATTTGCTGAGAATTACATGACAAATATTGCAGAACGAATTGATTTGTATGATGGAGAGAGGCCGCTATTTGATTTATATGGGGTGGAAGATGAGATCGAGAAATCACTAGCAAAACGTGTCGATTTGAAATCAGGTGGTTATCTTATTATTGATCAGACTGAAGCGCTCACAACCATGGATGTGAATACGGGTGGATACATTGGGGTGAGAAATTTTGATGATACAATTTTTAAAACGAATCTTGAAGCTGCGCAAGTGATCGCGCGCCAGCTTCGTCTACGCAACCTTGGTGGTATCATCATTATTGATTTTATTGATATGGATTCTGAGGAACACAAGAATTCAGTGTTAGTAGAATTTAACAAAGCGTTGGCAAAAGATAGAACTCGTATGACGGTAAACGGCTTTACCACGCTGGGTTTAGTTGAAATGACACGTAAACGTACGCGTGAAAGTCTCTCACATGTGTTATGTGAACCTTGTCCGACCTGCCGAGGGCGTGGGGAAATTAGAACTGCGCAAACAATCTGTTATGAAATATTGAGAGAATTGTTACGTGAATCTAGGCAATTTGACGCGAATGGATTTTGTATTCTAGCCGCGCAACAGGTAATTGATTTGTTTTTGGATGAGGAATCTCAGAGTCTTGCGCAATTAGGGGACTTTATTGCTAAACCGATTAGCCTTCAGGTTGAGGAATCATATACGCAAGAGCAATATGACGTAATATTGATGTGATTGAAGATAAGATCAACTATTTAAACAAAGGTTAGTCATTTAAGCCATAGTGCTGCCACTTAATGATTAGACAATGTTCTTCTTGTCCATTAACTCAGAAATAAATTCAACCCGATTCTGAATTTCAAACATTAAACTTCGCCTTTTTTAGATTTAATTAATTCTTTTACTGCTTCTAATAATCGGTCAGCGACAATTTCAGAGTTGACTTTAAAGCTTCCTTCGCTAATTTCTTGTTTAATTCTTTCGACTCGAACTGTATCGACTTCATAATCTCCTGATGAAGTGACATCAATGTTTTCGTCATCGGCAGACATCATTGGTAATGGATTTAGTGAGTGATTTATTTTCAATGTTTTTTCCTTTTATCAGTTCCCTTGTGTGGGCAAACGGCATTCCGATATAAAACTTTAGGATTCATATTGTACCCAGGTTTTTCATTAGTAGGAACTTCTAATTGCACATTCCGGCTCAACCTGAGCAGCCATTCTGTTTCAATGTGAACACAGGATCGCCTCATCCGCCAAGCTTATTTTAAACTCAAAGCTAGTGTGTAGAGGATACTGGCTATCAGCATCCGCGCAATATTACTCAGTCACAGATTACACGACTGGCACAGGTGGATTGGATCAAAAAGGGTAGAACCTGCTGATCACCGGTCCTTGTGGTAGTGGTAAAATCTATCTGGCTTGCGCCATTGGGCGCAACACTTGTTTGCACGAAAACACTGTTCGATATTACCGCTTGTCGCGCCTACTGTTGATGCTGACACAAGCCAAAGCTAATGGCTCTTATCACAAACAATTGAAACTGCTGGCTACGCTACAGCTGCTGATTATTGATGACTGGAACCCTTAAAACCTGCACACCGCAATGATCTGATGGGAATTTTGGGTGAGCGTCATGGAGCAACATCCACTATGGTCATCAGTTAGTTACCGGTTACCGACAGATCAATGGTATAGCAGTATCGGTGACAACACACTTCTGATGCCATTTTAGATCGTTTAATGCATAACGCACACCGACAACAACTAAAAGGAGAATCCATGCGAAAACGAAATGGTTTGTTGACTCAAGATGAACAAATAAAGTAAAAAGACAACTTGTGATGTGTTGAGAGAATCCGTGTTTACATTGGACAGAGATGAGTGTTCAACTTCATCGGAATACGCACCAATAGTGTAATTGGATAATTCGACAAAGGTAAATGTGATTTATGGATCTTGATACTCTCTACAATTTCTCTATTAGAAACATTCGATCTTGATGACAAATGCTGTACTATATTATTGAAATAGTGATTAGCCTTATTTGGTTTCTTAGGTAAAACCATAACCAATTATTTATGATGAGTAAATTGATATAATGCTTCTTATGAAATCACAGAATATGTTAGTCAGATTATGGCTAAGAGAAAAGGGTTCTACTTATGTCTGTCTAGTTCTGATTTTATTGTTATCTGGATGTGTTTCTTTAGAAAAAATACCGCCATTAGAAAATACACATTTTTTGTTTATAACGCCTTCGGAAGAGGAAACTTTTGAAACTCTAGCTAAAAGATACTTAGGTGATGTTAAATATGCTGCGAGAATTAAAGAATTCAATGGTTTGGATCGGGTAATAGCGAGTCAAGAAGTAATTATTCCACTACAGAGCTTTAGGCCTGGTGGGTTAACAGCTAACGGCTATCAACTCGTGCCTGTACTTGCTTATCATCATTTTAGCCGATCTAATAGTAATAGGAAAATGATCGTTGGTGAGACAAGATTGGAGCAACAACTCCGTTATTTACAAGATAATGGTTATTATGGCATAACGATAGATCAATTTTTTGATTTTCTTGAGTTTGGTCAAGTTCCTGAGAAATCAGTATTGATTACCATTGATGATGGTTGGGAATCAACTTATTCCATCGCATACCCTTTATTAAAAAAATATAATTATCCAGCTGTTTTATATATCCCAACGAATCACATTCGTGAACAGAAGGGCAGATTTTTAAGTTGGGACCAGATTCGTAGCATGTTGGTAGATGAAACTATTGATATTCAACCTCATACAAAAACACATCGTAACTTAACTGAACGGCGGCAGGGAGAATCATTTTCATCCTATATTAACGCTATACGGTCTGAATTAGGTGAAGCCAAACATATTATTTCCAATAAGCTGGCGCATGAAACGACATCACTTTCTTATCCCTATGGTGCAGCTAACTCGTTTGTCATTGCATTTGCCGAATTGGAAGGTTATACAACCGGATTTACTGTTAAACGTGAGGGAAACCCATTTTTCCAAAATAATTTTGATCTAAATAGGGCCATGATATTTGGTGGATATAGAGAAAGAGAGTTTGTCAAGAATATTGATATTTTTGAGTCTTTGAAATTGGAAGAATCTGAACCAATTGATGAATCATTAAATTTAGCTCAGTTAGATTTTCGTAATTCAGAAAAATATGAAAATCAAGGACAATGGCGTACTGCCCATATGGCATGGAAGATTTATCGGGATTGGTTAGTGTCAGAACTCAATAAAAAATTGATGAATAATATCAATGTTAGCACAAAGGAATATGAGCAGATAAAACAGGTAGAAAAAAGAATAATGGGATTGAGAGATAAAACGAAAAAGATTGCTTCTGAACATTATTACGCCGCAATTGTTGAAAAAGAGCAGAATGCTCGTTTTAAAGGTTTATTACGTACATTGTTATATGATCCGAAACATAAAGATGCGCTGCAAAAGTTGAAGGTGCTAGATCAGCAATTTGATATGCACAAATATTTAGTTAAGCCCAATGATTCTCTAAAGAAAATTTCGAGATCTGTATATAAAAACGAATATAAATCAATTTTGATCCCGATTTTTAACACACAAATACAAAGCAACGATGATTTGACAGCAGGCATGATTTTAAATTTACCAAAAAAACCAAGAAAACATGTTGTCAGTCAATCTAATCAAGGAAGAAAAAAAAGTTGTGGTCAAGTAAACAACTCGAATAAATCAAAAGAGAAACTCTCTCAAGAATACTATACAGCAGCTATGCTCGAGTTTAACAATGGGAAAACTTCTAAGGCAGTTTCTAGCTTAGACACTTCTCTGTGTTTTAATCCTGGAAACCTGGAAGCTAGAGAAATGAAAGAGTTGCTAGATACTCTATTGAATTAGAATAATTTTATTTTAGTATCCTACAAATTTTTAGATGGCAGACTTACTTGTAAAACTTTATGACCTTACAGTGCTAGATACAAATATTGACAATCTTAATAAACTTGAAATTCAGATTCGTCGAGGTCTAGTCCCAGAAAAACTACTCGTTACTGGATGGGTAAGTAAAACCTTTGGGTCAGCTTGGGCCAGTGAATGTGAGGTTTCTTTTGCTCAACAACCTGTCTCGTGTTTTATTGCTACCAGATATAATAAATTACTCGGTTTTTCCTGTTACAACACTACTTTTAAAGGGTTCTTCGGACCAATCGGTGTTGATCCCGAATTCCGATCTATCGGTATAGGCAGAGTATTGTTAGTTGCATGTCTTAATGCTATGGCTAATCAAGGGTATGCATATGCAATTATCGGTGGTGTCGGCGCAAAAAACTTTTTTAGTCAATCTATTACTACTTTTGAGATTCCAAATTCTTCACCTGGGATTTACGACGGGATGTTAAAGCAAGAATGATTGCTGCTTATAATTAGTTAGTCATCTCTTCATTTAAAGAGTTTTTAATTCTATCTGATGGGTTTAAAGAAAGGCCAAAATTCAGGTATGTACTTGCTTGAGTTAGTTCGCCTTCGTTTTTGAGTAACTTTGCTTTAAATAAACATTGAAGTGCAACATAATTCTTTGTCGATTCTAAAAGGGTATCGTTCTGACTCGAATCTTCTATTTTTTCTAAGAATAATTGCCATTGTACCAATACATTCTTTAAATCAGTTAGAGATGGATTGGTTGACATCAATTCTTTCAAACGATTGCTAAGCGCCTTAAATAGCCCAGGGTGGTTGGAGATATATCCTTTATCTATTAAGTAGATTGATTTTAACTGATTAAAAAGCTCAGTGCCTTGTAATAAATCGGCCTCGAGTAAAGCTCGGTAATTTGAAAGGAATATCTCTATTTTCTTTGTTCTGTCAGCATTTATTTTTGCTTTTTCAGTTTTAACAGCCTGCTCATCTGGGTAATTCTGGAAAGCTATATTTGTGAGTTGAATTGCTGCATTATAGTCATTACGCTGGATTTTAGTTTCAACTTGTTCGGAAAGCGACTGCAAAAAAGTTATTTTTATACTTTCCATAATAAATTTTCTGTCATCATCTGTAAAACTCGTATGCAGACTCTTTACTTTATCTAAAGCTTGATCAAATGACTTATTATTAAGATCCCTTCGTAGTTTATCAGTCATATCATTGCGTTTCTGAACAATGTTTAAAGTGTTTAGGCGCCTTGTAGATAACATTTTAAATGAGTCGGTTTCGGCATCTTCCGGGCGGAGCATGCGCCAATCTTGTAAATAACGTTCTGCCAAATCAAATTGTCCATGATTTAAAGCGGTAGTTGTTTTTTTTAAATAGGTTTCACGAACATGTGGGTAAGCCAACAAATTATTTTCCGGGTCAATTTCTTGAACTTTCTGATGTATTTCTTGTAATGCCTTGGCATCAAGTGCTTCTTGCCTTAGGACGGTGTTATATCTTTCTGATAAGGCCTGAATACTTTTTCTTCTACTTGTCGCAACGTTTTGTTCAAGTTCTTTTATCCATTGATGCATAGCCCTGTCGTCTGAGAAAAGATTTTTTGCTTGAGATGATATAGTGCTGATTGCATTGTATTTATTTGAATTAATTAACTCCTGAACTTTTTCCTGATACCAGTTTTTTAACTTTTCATGATTCTTAGATTCACTTAGTACCATTTTTTTGGTCAGAGGATTTGCTGCAAGTAAATTTCGAATCAAGCGTTCTAATTCAATATCGTCAGCAGCCAATATCTGTGATGTGAAGATTTCAAGCTTCATTTTTTGCTCAAGCTGTGCAGATAATTCAATGCGTTTTTCTGACGCAATGGGCAACATGCCTTCCCATAGTGATAAAAGTTTCTCTGCGCTGTGAAAGTTGTTTGTAGCTAGAGCCTCATTGGTTTCTTTGATAAAACGATTAGATAGTTGCGGGCTATTGATAATATTAAGATTAGGGTTAATATGGTTGAGCTGATTTGCTGTTTCACTTAAGCATGAAGATAAATTAATGAGATTGTTGTTTGTGTCTTGGAGACACTGATTAAATTTATCTTTTAATAGTAAAAGTTGCTCGTTTTTCGAATTAATAACCAGTGTGACTTGATTTGCTAATTGTTTGGAATCAGGATATTTGGCGACAAAATGGTTGGCAATTTCTGATGCCAGGTCAAACTTATTATCTTGAATTGCTTGATCTATTAGATTTGCCGAATGAGTAACCAATAACCGACGGTTATCTTTCTTATGCAAGAGGATGTCTTGTACGTGAGATTCTAATTTTTGGATGTGGTCCAGAGCAGTCGCTTCGGGAGTTGCCACTGAAATAAAGTACTTTACTAATGATTGGCCAATTGCTTCATTGATTGCGATTTTTGATTGAGATTTAGTATCTAGATTGTGAAATTTCTCAATGGCATTTGCATCCAATTTTTTAATTCCGTTTGTAATGCCTTGCAGCTGCCAATTTCCAATATGATGATTTAGAATGGGCGCCACAATAATCGCAATTACCACTATAGCAGCTATTATACCTTTTCTAGAAAGTTGCCAATTTTTTTGTCCTGATTTGGGATATAGCTCTTGATAAAGCTTGCCAGCATTTTTTGTCCTATCTTTTCGGTGAAATGCCAGCCCTTTTTCTAAAGATTTTAACTGAGATTTGTTTAAATTTTTAATTGGTGCAGGTTTCAAGGATTTTGCTTCAGCACGGATTACATTTAACTGTTTAAAAGGATGCTTCCCCGTTAAGACTTCATAAATAACACAACTCAATCCATAAACATCGTCGCAAGGATGAGGGTCTGCATCAATCATCATTTCTGGAGTGGCATATGCTTTAGTTTTGGCCCCAAGGATACCTGGGTCGAACCGAGTTAAATCACGATCTTGTTTTTCAGCTAATCGCGCGATTCCGAAATCAATCACTTTAACTGAATCTGTTTCTGGGTTGTAAAAAACGTTACTGGGTTTAAAGTCGAGGTGAATGATTCCTTCTTGATGTGAGTATTCAAGTGCTTTACACATACCCTCGATGATTGGTTGTGCTTGTTTCGTACTCACCCCATTAGGATGGTTCTGAATAAACTTGTCAAGAGATATGCCAGGAAGAAACTCCATGACAATAAATAAAAGATTTTCATCTCGATTGAGTTCGAAAGCGCGTATTAGATTCGGATGTATTAATTTCTTATAGCGTGCAAATTCACGAACCAATGCTTTAAGAGCAAACTCTTTGCCCTGAATTTCTTGATTCAAAAATTTTATAGCTACATATCGATCACGTGAATCCCCTGCATCTTGTATCAAGTCAATGGCTTTCCATACTTCTCCCATACCGCCTTCGCCAATTTTTGAGACCAAACGGTAGGTGTCGCGTATAACGACATTCGGTTCTATTTTCTTTTCTTGTCCAGCTTTGTGCCAACTCAAAAGATTCTGTAGTAGTACCGAATTACCTGTCATGTTTGGAGCAGAACCCTCTGAATTCTTCCCTGGTGTCTCTGGGAAGGATTTGTTATTCGTTCTATTCCTGGATAGTTTTTTTGAATTTTGATTAAAGCTATCAACGACTTCAGTTCGACCATAATCAGATTCAATTTGTGAAATTTTATTTAATAAGGACTCGGAAACATTTGGTGGCAAATCCGAACTTTGAACTAGTTGCTGTAACTGAACAAAAAAACCCTCAGATGGTTCATCACAGGACTTGACTAAATCTTCAACCTGTTGGTTTAATGACTCCACACTAAGATCATCATCCTGATACGCTTGGGTTATCTTAGTTAATTTATTTAAATAACTAGTTTCGTTCACAATTTGCCTGCTATTAAAAATATAAAACGATAAATCGCTGGAAATGTGGGCGTCATATAATGCCAAACTTAAATTGAGCGTATTTGTAAAATAAGATCTCAATTCTAGTTGAACTATAGCTTTGTTAGTTCAGACGCTATTACAGATCACGACAATACATTACAAAAGTCAATCAATCGGTGACTTTTATCACTGCTTTTTCATTTAATTACAACTATTCTTTGGCCATTTATTCATTAATCATGGTTAGTGTTTGCTCGAATTTGGCAATTTCAAGAATAAAAAACTAATCATTTTTGCGAGAATTGATGTTTTTCTGGTAACGTTAGCACTGATTAAGTTTGTGCAGATAATTTTTTGTAACATTGGATAATCTTATTCGGTTAGTGTTGGATATTGCAAGTAATAAATATTAATAATATTTTATAGAAATTACTATTAGCTCTGAACTAATGAATGACATGATAGGGGAGTCGATTTGACCATGATCAAAATTGAGGTTGTCAGTTATGACAAGCAGCTACCCACGCAAGCACTTTATGCAGAGTTTGATGAGCTAGGCGGTAATATTGGTCGGGCAGATGGGAACGCGTTAGTTCTACATGATCCTGAACGGCATATTTCTCGGATCCAAGCGGTAGTCGTTTTTCAAGAAGGGCAGTATTATATTCGCTGCTTGGGTAGCGCATTACCAATTTATTTAAATGATCAGCCTTTAAATAATGGTGAGGAAGCGCCAATCCATAACGGCGATTCAATTATCATTAGTAATTATCTAATGCGAGTGTGTGGTGAAGAGGCCACTACATATAGTGATCAAAAACCATTTCTTGTCCATGAAGATGACCCATTCGCAATTTTTGATAAGCAAACTAATGACGATCAAGTAATTAGTTCGTCATCAGACCCTGAAAATAAACTATTACACAAAGCTGCTTTGCCAGAAGAGTTTATTTCAAATAGTTCAGGAGTAGAAACAGATCCCTTAGCAATGGTGGCACCGGAACCAAAAGATTTGATCCCGATAGATTTTGACCCATTTGCTGAGCCTTTATTTTCAAATCCGGATTCTGCTCCAGAACCATCTCACAAAGCGCAACATATAGATCGGTTACTCAATGAAGAGAAGTCGATGTTAGCATCCACAGGTCAACCGGACGCGCCTAGTGTTGATCCACTTGTATTGATGGGGGTGGAACCAGACAGGGGGGATGAGAGTAGTCGAGCAGACCATGTGCCAGAAAGGCAAGCAGCATTTAAGGTGCCAAATCTTAGCAACAATCAAATTCCTTCTTCAAAAAGAATCGATAATGAATCGTCAAGAAACGCAGTCGGAAATTCAGACGAGCTCTGTCGTGCTTTTCTTAAGGGTGCTGGGGTGCCTGAGCTTGATGTGCAGTTTACACCGGAGTTAATGGAACTGGTTGGGCAATTATTGCGCGAATCGACTCAGGGTACTTTGGATTTGTTATTAGCACGATCACTTACCAAGCAAGAAGTACGCGCCAATGTTACCTTGATTGCGCCGCGGGAAAATAACCCGCTGAAATTTTCACCTAATGTAGAAGCTGCGCTGAAACATTTATTGTCTACACAAGACCGAGGTTTTATGACTCCATTACAAGCGATGAAAGATGCTCATGATGATCTTCGTGCACATCAATTTGGTTTTATGGCCGGGATGCGGGCTGCTTTGACTGGAATTCTAGAACGTTTTGATCCGCAAAAACTGGAACAGCGGTTCACACATAAAAATTTTCTTGATACGTTGTTTCCCTGGACTCAGAGAGCTAAGCTTTGGGATATGTTTATTGCACAGTATGAAGACATGTCTGAGGAAGCTAAAGAAGATTTTCATTCCTTATTTGGGAAGGAGTTTCTACGAGCATACGAAGAGCAAATGGTCAAACTTGGACAAGGTGAGAAGAAAATACGGTGAAAATTTAGATTTTCTTTTTAGTAAAAAATTTAGTTTGGATTGATTGTGCCTAATATGCAACTTGAAATTGTTTCATTATCAAAAACGGGTGGCCGTAAAGTTAATGAGGATGCTTGTGACTATTGGTTCGGAAAAGAGTTTTGTTGTTGTGTTTTATCTGATGGGCTGGGTGGCCATTATGGTGGCGACGTTGCCTCAAAATTGGCGGTATGTCATGTGCTCGATAAATTCCGGGAAATTCAAGGGTGTAGTTCACAAATAATTGAGACATTGTTACACACTAGCAACGATGCCATTGTTTCAGAACAACTGCAAAACACAGAGCTTAGACAAATGCGAGCTACTGCTGTTATTCTCGCCATTGATACAACTGAAAAGTTGGCTGTATGGGGGCATATCGGTGATTCTCGTTTATATTGTTTCCGTAAGGGAAAAATTATTGTGCAAACTCGTGACCATAGCATTTCTCAAACGATGGTTGATGCGGGTTATATAAAAGCTGAAGAGATTAGAACTACTCCAAATCGAAGTAAGCTATATGCTGCATTGGGTAATAAGGAGCAGTTTGAAGCAGAAATTGTTCCTGCAGTTTTTCCGGTGCAGGATGATGATGTTTTTCTGCTTTGCTCAGATGGATTATGGGAGTATGTGGAAGAAAGTGAAATGGAAGAATTGCTTGTTCGCTCAATATCTGCAGAGAAATGGATGCAGCTGCTTGAAGAGCAAGTACTAGCACGTGGGCATCAGGGGCAAGATAACTATTCTGCAATGGCCGTGTGGTGTAGAGTCTCGGAAGATACGGTTCGATTGATGGAAAATCACTGATGTGTACTTCATATACAAATTTATTGTCCTAATAGTTTTGTGACGGATAATTTATCCAGGTTCTTTAAATAAGTCGCTTACTAGCAGGGTAGCGAAATGATTTTCTGGAGGTAGGCCGATATAATAGTTTGTTCGTGTCTTCTCTGTTCCTGGTGCTATTCTCCACCAAACACTTTTGTTTGATCCATATGCAAACAATAATTCTGCAGCAGCAAAATTGATATGTTCAATTATTGTGTTTTCTGTTGGTAGGGATAGCACTTTGTTGTTGTCTAGTTCGGACCGAGATTTTGCTTGCCACCAAGCAGCAAGTTCATTTGTGGTTGTTAGTTCAGTGTTTGAGTCTTGATTTGGAAAGACCAGATTATTTAGGCTTTGATCGATATAATCCGGAAAAACATTGATGTCCAATGAGGATAATGCAATCGCCTCTAAGTTTGTGTGCCAAGTTTCTGCAGAAAATGCAGTTAACATTGACTTAGTGCAGGGCTCAACTTGTAGCGCAAATGTTAAAGGAAAATAACGCCCTACATTATCTACACTTGGCATCATAATGCCAGTCCAAATATGATTTCCGCAGATGCCAGGCATAAGAACAAAGTGCCATATTGGACCAGTAAGATAGCTGTCTAGCCAACGTTCTTTAAGCTGTTCACGGCTTACTATGATTGAACGCTGAAGCCAAGTATCCCATGTCTCAATAAAGTGACTTGGAAGCCGACGCGATATAAAATCACCAATTGAAGGTGTTTTCCCGTACCAACCAGCAATAAGTGTATTTTCATGACCCATTACAATCTATTCGGGCAGCTAAATTGTTCAAGTTCACGTAATCGGAATGGATTCTGAACGCTACTAGTAACAACTTCAAATTGTATTTTTCGGCCATCTACATTAAAAGTAGTAAAGAATTTTTCTGATTGTTCGGATGCTTCAATTTCAATTTTATCAAACATGCGAAATAATGCCCAAGGACCTTCAAAAACCTGTCCAGATGTACCGCCTGCAGAAGCAGGAGAAATTTGTAAGCGTACTTGAGAGCTCCCTCTTGGGCCAGGCCATTTTACAGAAATGGGAATCTGTGGGCCATGACTATACTTGACTAGTTGTCCGTCGACATCAAGGGTGAATTGTGTGATAGATGCATCCATATCAATCGGTTTAAAAACGAATTCCATACCTGCCGCATTACCGCCATGCCGAAAAAAAACTTCACGAATTATTTTTGCTTGCTGAAATCCCTGTAAATCTTTGGATGCGTGTCCCATACTGGCATCACCAGATTTTTTAAAACGCCATGGGTATGTTGAAGTATCAACATATTCTAAAAGGTTCTGTTGAAAAAAATTATCAAGAATTCCGCCTGGCGCAAATAATCGTGCGAAATCATCTTGAGTGACATCGCGTGGACTCGTTTTGGTGAAAGGGTAACGTTCAGAAATTGCTTTACGGCAAAACTCAGTAACATTAGCTTTGAGTGATTGATTTAACATCACACGTTTTTGCCCCAAAGCTTGGCTGATGCCGCTTGTTGAGAGTGTGGTAAGCATAGAGCGTATCGGCTCAGGCAGATAGCCTGCACCTGCCTCAATTTTAGTAGGAATATCGCTTGGCGGTGGAGCGGAGCCACTTTTAAGTGCTGAATCTGTTGCTGTGAGCAGCATGTACAGGTCATTAATCTGTGTGATAACTGTATCTATTGGCGCAGGTTGGCCGGGAACAGCAGCGCGGACTAATCGACGTAAATCTCTGAAACGATCATCAACAATATGTTCGGGCCTAGATACAATTGACGCAGTTGATTCTTTTTCTTCAGTTCGACCAAGTAGTAAGACTAATTGATCTCTGGCACTTCTAACTTTATCCGATGTTTTATCAATTACGTTTTTGTCTGTTTCATCGAGATTTACTAGGGTCACTTCTTTGACAATGGCATTTAATAAGATTGGAAGTGGTGAATCGGCCGCTGAAAGTAAACGTGTAGATTGAATGCTTTCTTGTAAATTCTTTGTGTGAACTAATTTAATATCATTAATAAAAGCTTCCCATACTTGCGCATAATCTTGTAAATATATCCTGCGCACTTCTTCAATAAGTTCAGTTTCCGCTTGAGGGTTAATGAATCTATTTTGTTCTTTTTCTCTTAAGTCTAATACCCAAATTTCTTCCTCGGAAAGCTGCCTTGCGATTTTTTTCGAAGCTTTAGTAAAAACGTTGTAGTAGCCATCATAGCTGAATAACCCAGGTACCCCTTGAGTAATCGGTCGTAGGCTTGCGCGTGTAAAAACCAGTGAAGCAGAGGGCCCAACAACATTTGAAATCGTAAATTCAGGTATATTCGAACCAACACCTTGCAATTTTAGGCGGGTATAAATTCGTTGAGCAATAGGTGTTCTAGTGACGATATTGCGAACATTCTCGACCAGCTGTGTATTGATAGGGATGGGTGATGACAACTGACCTCGAGTTAATAAGTTATCCAGATGAAATTCAAGTTCCTCGCGCTGCTCAATGGTAACCTCTCGTGGCAAGCTGATTTCCCAGTCAGTAATAATAAAGGCTTTTAGTGCAACTGGATCGACATGTTTAGAATCATGCAGCATTAAATAAGCTTTGAGTCCTTCGTATAGCAGCTCAAGATTTTGTTGACCGGCATTGTTTAACAGTTGTTCAATTCGGTATACGAGTTGTGGAAGAAATGCATCTTGTAGTAAACGTTGATAAGCATTGTTTGATGCCGCTGCAAGTTTGTCACCCTGGTAAAGGCCCATACCCATAGATAGCGGTATGGAGTCACTGTCAATGGTAGAGATGTTGGTGAGTTCTTGTACAGATTTAAGTGTGGGTAGCAAGTTTATTATATTTAGGTTCTGTATAGCAGGAAGCTCATCAACTTGCTTGGCAACGGATGCTATTTCAGATTCTACCTTGGCGACATATGTTTTATTGTTTGAATAACTTATTGCCCATGTTGCACCTAAACTTATTGTTAGTAATGCGGCAACAATAGAACCACCCCATTGCAATCTACGCTGCTGACGCTCCCAACGCAGATTGGTTCCTGCCAGATCCGATTCGGTGAATATTACATCCTTTATTAGTTTTGTGAGAAAAAAACTTTTGCCGCATGGTTTGTTCGGTGTAAATTGTTTGCGATCAAGATTGAGTGCACGGCCAAGGCTACCCATTACACGATCAATTGGGTTCCCTTCTTGTGTGCCACTGGTAAAGTAGACACCTCTTAATAATGGCTGCTGTTCAAATCGCGAAGGTAAAAATACTTGATTAAGAAAATGACCGAGGGCTATTTTAAGGCTGCTAAATTGCTGGGGAAAAGCATACAGTGATTCACGTTTCTGTATATTTCTTTCCTGTTGTAGGTAGTCGAGCAACCGATCATTAAGCCGATCTTCTAGTGCAGAGAATTCAGAATCAAAATTGTTAAGTGAAGAGGTTTCTTGATTTTCCGATAGTGGGAAAGAAGTTCCCCACACCTGTGTACGTTCTTCTTTACCGTATTCACCGAAGAAGTCCATGAAACCAGCAAGCAAGTCGGTTTTGGTGACTAATACATAAAGTGGAAATCGGATATTTAATTCGGTATGTAGTTCTTGTATACGTTTACGTATTGCATTGGCTTGTGCTTCTCTTTGTGCGGGAGTTTGCTCTAATAAATCAGCTACGCTAACTGTGACAATGACACCATTAATCGGGCGACGTGGGCGGTGTTTTTTTAAAAGTTGCAGAAAGCCTGTCCAGGCTGAACTATCAGCAATTTTGTCACTTTCTTGTGTGGTGTAACGTCCAGCAGTATCCAATAAGACCGCTTCATCTGTAAACCACCAGTCACAGTTACGTGTACCACCAATGCCATGAACGACTTCTTGACCGAAGCGTTCGGAAAGAGGAAATTGGAGACCAGAGTTGATAAGGGCCGTTGTCTTTCCTGATCCAGGTGCTCCGATGAAGATATACCAAGGTAGCTCATAAAGATATTGTCGATGCATCAACGAAGAAAATAGTGGACGTTTTGTGCGGCTCCTGGGGTCGGTTTTTTTGAGTACAGCGACAGCTTCTGCAAAACGCTCTCGTAATAAAGCTACTTCTTCAGTGCCTGGCCTGTCGTCCGAAATTGGTGACGAGGACGATTGCCGCAGAAGTCCGTCAATTAATCGTGTGTTCAGATTGCGTGCTTTAATGAATTGCCAAAGGAGCTTGCCAAGATAGAAACTAATAATCAATGCAATAAGAGCTGTTCTTATGGTGCTAGATTCTAGTGGACGGTAGTCTGCTAGCGCAACTAATGGGCCGGCAAACCAGATTAATAGCCCGATGGCAATGAGGCCAATAAAAGCGAATGTCCAGCGATTGAATAGAAATTTAAAAATCTTCTTCATTCCTCTTGCCTCTTAAAATAGGGTCGACTTTGGGCGTGATTTATTTGTTTTCGTGAGCGGCAATTAATATGATCTCAACACGTCGATTACGAGCACGGCCCTCAGATGTGTTGTTTGAGTCAACTGGTTCCGTATCGGCATGTCCTACTGCGCTAAGCCGGCTTTCTGGAGTTCCCATTTTGATCAGTAACTGTTTTACAGAATCAGCACGTTCTTGAGAAAGGTGCCAATTAGAAGGGAACCGGATTGAATTTATTGGACGATTGTCTGTGTGGCCAGTAATTTGTACTTGTCCTGATACCGAATTTAATTTATTCGCAATTCGTGTGAGAATCTTTACAAAATTATTAGAAATCGCTGTGCTACCAGATGCAAAAATGCCATCGCCAAGTAAAGTGATGACGACGTTATTGCCAGACCTATTGTTGACAGCAACCAAGCCTTCTTGGATTTCCTCACGTAGGAACTCGGTGATTGATGGTGTTATTGATGGGAGTGGCAGGGGTGCATATTCCGGGATAGGGTCTTTAATGTGAATGGATTGTATCTGAGCAAATACAGGGTCTGAAGAGCTGTTAAGTAGGTAACTGAAAGTTAAATACGACACCAATAAAATTAGTCCACATAATGCAGACAAAACCCATAGCGGTAGGAGCAAAAATATCTTTGCACGTTTAATAAACGCAGCTTGCCAATGTGGTGATAAATCTCGTTCATAGTTCCCACGTTCTTTATTCAAAATTTGGGTTAAACGTTCTCGCAGTTCTTCTAAGTGAGTTTTTCCATTGTCCATAACGCGATAGCGACCCTCAAAGCCCAAAGCAAGGCAAATGCTCATAAACTCAAGGATATCTCGGTTGGCTTTAGGGTTTTCGGCTAATTTTGTTAACAGTAGGAAAAACTTTTCACCACCAGATGCTTCATTATGAAACATCACAAGTAAGCTATGTTTGCCCCATACTCCATTGCCCCAGGGGGTAGAGGAAATGGTTTCGTCCAGAAGTGTGCACAGCACATAGCGTGCAGCAATAACCTTCTCGGGTAGTATGCCAGCTGCTTTTGCTTGATTTTCAAATGTTTTAATATGCTGCGCAATGTAATCACGTAAACCCATTGGATCGGTATGCTGCATAGTCACTCGTAATTGTGATACGACATTCAATAAGGGATTGGCGGCTGCGATTAGAGGATTTAATCCTGAAACCACGGTCGATGTGTCTGTTTCTACGAAACTTCCACTAGGTGGTGGTTTATGACTGGCTTGTTGTCCTTGTGTTGGGGCACGCCCTCCCGGTGAAGGCATGATTATCGTTCTATCTGAGTCTGGAGAAGCGAATGGATCATCTTTGTTCATAACACGAATCCGTTTTCAAAGTAATATTGGATATGCTGGATAGAGTGCTTGGGTGTAAGTTATTGCCTAAGTCTTTTAATTTCTAATTGCCCAGAATTCAAGCTCAAGGCCTGGAAAATCACCTGCAATATGGATAGCCAATCCACCGGAATTTTCAAGCTGTTTCCATATTTCATTTTCTTTTTCGATTTCAAAGTAGTTGAATCCCACATGAAAAGGAATTTGCCTTGGTGCTACAGGCAAAACATTAAGTGCTATACCTGGTAAAGCTAAATTAACCAAATCTCGAATTCTTTCAACAGGCCCAATTTTGACCTGTGCAGGAAATTGTGACTGTAATACTTCTGCCGGAAGTTGCGCATTCACAGCTAGAACAAAGCTTGCTGATTTAAGTAATGACTGGTCTGGAATTATTGCGACTCGGACGCCATATTTACGATCTTGCAGTTCAATAGAAATTGCGCTTTGTTCCATTACCATACTTAAGGTTCGACGTAAGTCGCTCATTAATGGTGCAAAACAATGTGCTAGCACATCGTGTTGATATTCCGTGTACTTGGGTGGCCGACGATTGGTGTTATTAAATGTTTCCAGATCTCCGGCAAGACTAAGGCACAGACTAAACAGACGTTCAGGATGTAACATTAAAGTAGTCATGAAATGAGTAAATAGTGGCTCATGGCGATTAATTGTTTGTAGCAAAAGAAAGTCAGCAATTTCTGCAACGCCGCCACGTCCCGGTTGTGCAATTCGTTGTGCCAATGCTTCACCGCGTTGATGAAGTAAACCACATAATTCTTTTAGATATCCCGCTAGTACCGGATCAGAACCAACGTGCAGCATTGGTGGAATAAATGATCTCTGTAGTATCAGTTGATTATTGGTGAGGCGCTCTGTTATCTGTACGACGCCAAGTATCGTATAAGCATCAGTTATGTCTCCTTTACGCATGAGCCTTAATCGAAGTTGACCCACTTGCAAGAATGCACTGTTATCATTATTCGTATTGGAATCTACAATTTCTGTTTCTTCAACCGAGAAACGTGCAAGATTATTGTTTTGGTTGTTTTCTGAATCTGCTTCATCTATACCTGCGCGTCGCATAGGCAAAGCCAATACGATCACTTCATCTTGTAAATCGGCATCGATATCTAAAGGTAAAGGAGGTTTATCTTGATGAGGAAAATTAAATGGCGTGCCATCAGGAAAGATACCACATGCTGAAGTCAATTGAATTTTACCCAGCATCAATGCATCGTTATCCAGCTCAATAGCACTGAACCCCCAGCTATAACTCAGTAAGGGCGAAGTACGACCTTCCAAAAGTTTTTCTAGATAACGGTCATGTTGCTGAAAATGTTGGGGCTGAAGAAACATTCCCTCAGACCATACAACTTTATTGTTCCAGGACATTGTGAGTTTCTCCAATTTCTATTTTGTATCAGGTTTTATAACTTCATATAAGCTGCCAACCGGCGGCTTTGGAGACCAAAGTTGGCAAAAGAATCCACAGGCTTGTTTAGCCCCGATCATGATTTTATTTTCTTCGAGGAGAATATATATTTCTGGGGCTTTTTCTTTTGCTGGAATGGTTGTTGCTGCTCGCCAGTGTGCGTGTTCGATATCTCGGAATGCGGCAACGACGCCGACGTAGCGGGTATCGAATTGTAACGTTCTGTCAAATTTTAGCTTTCTACCCGGAGAAAGTTGGAATTCCTCGCTGTTGAGTAACTCACTGCCAAGTGTTTCACTGTAACTATTAAAAATTGAAAAAAAATCTGCGGTATTAAATGCGGCAAGTGAATTCAGTTCAAAAACTTTTATGACTACAGGTCTGGCTTCAGGTTTAGAAGTTTCATCAGTGTATTGATTAATGTTTTCCTGCACGTTAAGCGACATTGTAGCGATCGGTGGCTTTGGCGCACTGGTGCATCCGACCAGAAACAAAAGCATAATGACTAAAATAGTTTCATTTAGATTTGAGGCAATCTTCATTACACAGCTCTCCTTTATTTCCTGATGAAAATGATTGCGTCTATACTATAGCTTAGAATAGTATGTGTCTTGTACTCAAAATGCTGTGGCAAAACTCACACCTCACGCGCAAACTAATGCGACTAGAATGATGGAGATCTACGTTAAATTACATTTTCTGTGTGTGTTTTCTCACAGAAGATTTATGTTTTCGAAGTTATCATGCACTAATGATAACCCGTATATTTCACCAGTTGTTGGCGTTTTAACGACCAGCTATCTATGTTTAGTTGAGTTTACTCGCTTAATTTTGAATACTGGGATAATAAAGGAATTTATAAGTTATGGAACTAGAAAAATTGTTGGCACCTATTTCGCAGGATATGCCTTGTGGGCCTGATCTTGATGGGATGCCTGATTATTCTTCGCTGGAACAAGACAGTAAAGGTAAGCCTGAACGGGTAATGGGTGACAAAGTTGTTCAAGCTGTAGAACCGGACTGGTCTGATATTAAGGTGCGTGCCGAGGCATTGTTCCCGCTGACCAAAGATTTGCGTGTGGCAATTTTGTTTCTGCGCGCAAATACACGCTTAGAAGGACTGTTGGGGTTTTCCTCTGGTTTGAAATTAATACATGAAATGCTGGCCCGCTATTGGGAGAATGTTCATCCCTGTCTTGACCCTGACGATGATAATGACCCGACCATGCGGCTTAACGTACTTACGTCATTAGAAGATTCTGAAACATTAGTACGCGATCTACGTACTGTGAAGTTTATCTGTGCGAGTAGACATACTCAGTTAACAATACGAGACATTTTAGTGGCGCTTGGAAAGCTATCTGCAACTGGTAGCGAAAATGCGCCTAATCAAGCTGAAATTGAAAATATTCTTATTTCCGATGAAAATAAAGCGCTGGTGCAAGCCATGCAGGATGCTTTGCAAACATTGGATGAAATTAAAACATTATTAGGAAAAAAAGTTGCTGTTGATCGTGTGCCGGATTTTAAACCGCTGTACGATACCTTCAAAATGGTGTTGCCCTTGTGTACGGAAATGCCGGAAACTGAAGAAACACAAGACAGTGATACGAATACCAACCAAAAAAAACCCCCCACCACATCGCAGGCTGGCGAAATTCGTAGTCGTGAAGATGTTGTGCGGGTGCTGGAAAAAGCTTGCAATTTTATAGAGCGTACTGAGCCGACCAATCCTGCGCCCTTATTGATCCGGCGAGCGCAATATTTAATGGCCAAGAATTTTGTTGAAATAATTGAAGAGCTCGGGCCTGATTGGTTGAAAGAAGTTCAACGTATTTCGGGACATGGTGTGAGTAAGAAGTGAGTGGTTGGAAGTTGTAGTGATTGATGATTCTGTTTTGGTATTAATAAATTAGGAGTAGTGATCATGGTGGATTTTTCTAAATCATTACATTACTGTCCCGTTAACTCCTAATTGAAGCGGCCTGATTCTACCTAAATTGGTATAATAAGTTTGCGTATAACTTGTTGAACCAATATAGGAAATCAGGCCATGTCACATTGTAATACGATCTTCTCACAAATACTAAAATTTGTTCCGAGACATGAATTTGAGTCCCTGGCAAAAAAGCATCATTCAGGTCGATCCTTCCGTACCGCATCCAGATGGTCGCAGTTTGTGACCTTGGCAATGGCGCAATTGTCCGGTCGAAAAAGCTTACGAGATATTGTAGAAAATGTTTCAGTCCAGGCGCATCGCCTCTATCATTTGGGTAGCGCAAAGTTGACGCGTTCCAACTTATCTCGTATCAACGAAGACAAACCATACACGTTATATGAATCTTTGGCTGGGAAGTTATTAAGTCGTTGTCAGGGGATGGCGCCGGGTCACAATTTTCGTTTTAAGAACCCGCTTTATTCACTGGACGCCTCTACTATCGACCTCTGTTTATCGGTTTTTCCGTGGGCAAATTTTCGCACGACAAAAAGTGCCGTCAAGCTTCATGTTGGACTAAATCACAGCGGTTATCTTCCTGAATTTCTAGCTGTTACAGAAGGCAAAACGAGTGATGTTGAGATTGGGCGTACATTGCAATTTCCTCAAGGCAGTATTGTCGCCGTTGACAGAGGGTACAATGACTACGCTTGGTATAACCAGCTGAATGAGAAAAAGATATTCTTTGTTACCCGCCTCAAAACTAACGCTAAATTTAAAGTGGTTAGTCGGAAACCAGTCTCAACAGACAAGGGATTAACCAGTGACCAAATCATTAAATTTACCGACCAAAAGTCGGCAAAGGCATGTCCAATTCAATTGCGGCGTATCGGCTATCGGGACAAAGAAAGCGGTAAACACTATGTTTTCCTAACCAACAATTTCAAGTTGTCCGCTAGAACAATTGCTGACATTTATAAAGCTCGCTGGCAGGTGGAATTGTTCTTCAAATGGATCAAACAAAACCTGAAAATTAAGACTTTTGTCGGCACAAGTAAGAACGCTGTAATGACTCAAATCTGGATCGCTGTTTGCGTATATTTATTGTCCCAGATCGCTAGTTCAAAACTATGCACTTTAGTGCAAGGCTTTAGCTGCTACACATTATGTTATTCTGTGTTTTATGGAAGAACAAAGGCGCAGTGGTCATACGATTACAAACTTAATGGTTCATTTGGTTTGGGTCACGAAATATAGATATCCAGTTTTGAAAGGAGATATTCAGTCTCGCTGTCGGGAAATAATAATGCAGATTTGTGATGCTGAAGATGTGCAGCTACTAAAGGGTGTAGTAAGTAAAGATCACATTCATATGCATATAGAATATCCATCGAGGGTATCAATTAGTGATTTGGTGAAGAGGTTAAAAGGTCGTACATCACGGAATCTTTAGAGAGAATTTCCGGTATTGAAGAAGCGTTATTGGGGGCAACATTTTTGGGCAATAGGATACGGGGCTTGGTCCACAGGTAACGTAACAGACGAGATGGTTCAGGAATATTTAGAGCATCATCGTCATCCCTCAAACAAAGACACGGGAAATATCATTTTAGAATGAGGACTTTCAGTCCAATAACAACCTATGCACTTTCAGTGCATAGTGGTTGAGTATTGGCGTTCATTAAGTTTCAGTCAAAAATGCAAAAAAGTATGCGGCAAATTTTGCAAGTATTACAACTGAATTTATTTGAAAAGCGTGACCTCATGGCTTTACTGCGAGGTGATACTCCTATCGACAAACATGCCAACAGTAATCAGATGTCATTGCTGTGAAAGTTAACTGGACAGTAATGAAATCATTAACAAATATGTGTGTAAATAAGCCTTCATATTTAACAATGCAAAAGGCCTATAATGACTACCTTAGCGATTCCGCACCCTGCAAGGCGGGGATAGTAACCAGTGTTCTGTGCGAATGAGTGTAGCGCTTGTGCGCTGCGGTTTTAGTCTAGACGCATTCCGGCCGCATAGTCGCGTGCATCAAAACCGCCAGCGATGCCAACTTACAACTCCCCATACTGTTGGTGCACGAGAACTAGCCAACTACCTAAGGCGAATATGGGGGGCGAACAGAGATTCAATGGCAGGACATTGTCTAACGCGGAAACTAGGCTCAGTGGCCGAAAAGGAATTATTTATTTCAACAACTGTTTTCGTCGCGAACAAGGTGGAGCGATGGTAGGAGACCATATTGATCTCTGGACTGGAGTGCAGTATTACAACCAAATCTTGCGTTTAAGTGCAGGTGGGAATGTGCCCTCGAATAGATCACTATTTAACCGTGCTGATGCTGTGTGGTTTTTCCCTTTATCAAGATAAATATGAGAAAAAATAAGTATCAATTGTAACTCTTGAATAACTTAAATCTATAAATTTGATTATAGAGCATTCTTCATATCTCAGAATTTTGTATTTTTAGCTAATACAGAATGCAAGTTATTCTCTGATCTGTGCCCGCACAGCGGGCTGAGTTGCTATTCAGCGGGAAAAACTAAAAAGTACTTGACAAGGTTTTTGCGCAAAAAGGTGGGGGTTCCAATATAACTATAGTTGGCACATAGAGCATATCTATTTGGCCCGTTAATGAGTATTGCAGGGAATAATACAAGCCCGACATCCCTGTTAGGACGTGCAATATTATCTTGTAGCAACATTTAAGCCCGATTGTCCTGATTACTGGCGATTTATGTATTGATATAAAAGAAAAATCTATTTATCATGATCGGTGTGAGTTTTCGCACAGATTGTTTTGCAAACGACCATTATTATCGATGTCATGTGATTCAGTTGTGCTTTAGCAGATAACTGGGTGAACAAAAGGATACGAAACAACGGAAAGTGAATCATGCAGTTCTTAGGTTTGTTGCTGTTGATAATTAACTTTCTAATCACCCTCAACTTTAGCTATTAAAGAGGATAGAGCCATGGCCCAAAGTAGTCAAAAATTTATAGCACGTAACCGCGCGCCGCGCGTACAAATTGAATATGACGTTGAGTTATACGGTGCTGAGAAGAAAATCCAATTGCCTTTTATTATGGGTGTGATGGCTGATTTGTCAGGTAAGCCAGAAGACCCGCTGGCACCAGTTGCTGATCGTAAGTTCCTCGATATTGATGTTGATAACTTTGATAGCCGGATGAAAGCAATTAAACCACGGGTGGCTTTTCAGGTTCCCAATACGCTGACAGGTGAAGGTAACTTAAGTATCGATATTACTTTCGAAAATATGGATGATTTTTCGCCTGCTGCGGTAGCGCGAAAAGTTGATGGGCTGAATAAAATGTTTGAAGCACGTCAACAGCTTTCAAATCTCATGACCTGGATGGATGGAAAAGGTGGTGCAGAAGATTTGGTTGCGAAAGTATTGCAGGATAACGCGTTACTGCAGTCACTCGCTGAGAGTAAAAAGCCGACAGATGCAGAGGAAGCAAAACCAGCTGATCCAGAGAATGCCAGCTAATTTTGATTGATTAAGCTTAAAGGAGATAACGATGGCTGAAATGCAGGAAGAAGATTTGCAGGCTGGGGAAGCTGTTGAGGCAAACGGGCTTTCCTCGCTATTACAAAAAGAGTTTAAACCAAAGTCCGATGAAGCAAAAGGTGCAGTCGAGCAAGCCGTTAAAACGCTGGCAGAACAAGCGCTCGCACAAACACAACTTATTAGCAGTGATGTAATAGGTTCAATTGAGGCGATTATTGCTGAATTGGATTCTAAGCTTTCTGAGCAAATTAACTTGATTCTGCACCATGCTGATTTTCAGAAGCTCGAAGGAAGTTGGCGCGGCCTTCATTATTTGGTCAACAATACTGAAACGGATGAAATGCTGAAGATTCGTTTTATAGATGTTACGAAACAAGAGCTTAGCAAGACGCTTAAGAAATTTAAGGGTACGGCATGGGATCAAAGCCCAATTTTCAAACAGGTTTATGAACAAGAATACGGGCAGTTTGGTGGAGAGCCTTTTGGCTGCTTGATGGGCGATTATTTCTTTGATCATAGTCCAGTTGATGTTGAATTGCTGGGTGAGATATCCAAGATCTCAGCAGCGGCACACGTGCCTTTCATTGCAGGTGCATCACCAACTTCCATGCAAATGGAGTCATGGCAGGAGCTTTCCAATCCTCGTGATCTTACAAAAATATTTACCACACCTGAATATGCCAGTTGGCGTTCGCTAAGAGAATCAGAAGATGCACGTTATTTGGGCTTGGCGATGCCACGATTTCTGGCACGCTTACCATATGGTGCCAAAACTGTTCCAGTC